>CAXBMV010000124.1:0-7709 GCA_963976575.1 uncultured Gammaproteobacteria bacterium
CGTGTTTCGTTATAACGAACGACGCAAGATCGAGACCATAGAGCCTTACAAGCGCAATCAGGCGCATCAGTTGATCGAAGAGTGCATGATCGCGGCAAATATTTGCGCGGCCGCATTCCTGAAGAAGCGCAAGATGCCCACGCTGTATCGCATCCACGAGGGTCCGAATGCCGACAAGCTGCCCAATCTGGCCGAATTCCTCGCCACCTTTGGCATCGCACTGAAAAGTGAAAAGCCCACGCCGAAGGATTACGCCAGTATTATCGAGCAGGCGCGCGCGCGTCCCGAGTTTGAAATGATTCAGACCGTGGTGCTGCGCTCGATGTTGCAGGCAAGCTACAGCCCCGACACCAAGACCGGGCATTTTGGACTGGCGCTGAAAGACTATGCGCATTTTACCTCGCCTATCAGGCGTTATCCTGACCTGCTGGTGCACCGTGCCATCAAGCACTGGGCAAAGTATCAAAGCGCCGAGGATTTTGCCTACAACCTGGCGCAAATGACCAGCCTCGGCGAATCCTGCTCGCGCAACGAACGCCGTGCTGACGATGCCACGCGCGACGCCTCAGACTGGCTTAAGTGTGAATTTCTGCAAAAGCATATCGGCAAGCAATTCGAGGGCAGCGTTAGCGGCGTCACCAATTTTGGCCTGTTCGTGCAGCTGGATGATTTACTTATCGACGGACTGGTGCACGTGACCTCGTTGAAACGCGACTATTACCAGTTCGATGCGGCACACCATCGTCTGGTGGGTGAAGTGACCGGGCGTAGTTACCAGCTCGGCGACCGCCTGGTGGTTGAAGTCGCACGCGTTAATATGGAAGACCGCAAGATCGATTTCGATCTGATTTCCAGTGTCGGCGAAGAACGCCTGGCGGTGGTGAAGAAAACCCGTAAGGGCAGCAAGCCGCGCAAAAAAGGCGACAAGGGTGGCAGGAAACCGCGCAAAAGATGAGCGCGGAATATCTCTACGGATATCACGCCGTATTGAGCCGGCTAAAGCAGGCGCCACAGACTTGCCTCGAATTGATATGCGCGAATAAGCGCAATCCCCGCTTGTTGCAAATTATCGACACTGCCGGCAATGTCGGTGTCAGTATGCGTTTCGAGGAGCGCGAGCAATTGAATGCGCTCGCCGGCAGCGACAAGCATCAGGGGTGCCTGCTCAAGATTTCCGGCGAAGCAGGGCTGAGTGTCAGTTTCGATGAATGCCTGCAAGCAATAACACCCGATTCACTGCTATTGGTACTCGACGGCGTGCAGGATCCGCATAACCTCGGCGCCTGCCTGCGCAGCGCCGATGCCTGCGCGGTCGATGCGGTGATTGTTCCGAAGGACAGGGCGGTGAAAATGAATGCGACGGTGCGCAAGGTAGCCGCCGGTGGCGCCGAGAGCGTGCCGCTCATCGAAGTGACTAACCTGGCGCGCAGCCTGCGTGAATTACAACAGGCCGGGGTGTGGATATTCGGTACCAGCGGCGATGCCGAAGCCAGCCTCTACGATTTCGATTACCGTGGCCCGGTCGCATTGGTGATGGGAGCCGAAGGCAGCGGATTGCGTCGCCTCACCCGCGAAGCCTGTGATCATTTGATCAAGCTGCCGATGCGCGGTCGCGTGGAAAGTCTCAATGTTTCGGTTGCCAGCGGTGTTTGCCTCTACGAGATTCAGCGGGCTCGCTCGGTAAAACCCTGAAGGGGTGCGAGGACTGGTTCGCGCGAAGGTGTGGGGACGCTGGAGCAGGCGAAGAGGTGGGGCTAATTAATCAATTACCTGCATCGACGTCATCGCGATAATGCTCCAACTGGCTAAAATAATGAATGTCATCCCGGAAGCTGCGTAGCAGCTGTCGGGATCTCCAAACGCAATCGCGTCATTCGTCTGGAGATCCCGGACAATGCCTGCGGCATTTCCGGGATGACGGTGCTTTTTTTGAATCAGAACAGCGAGTAGTTAAAAGCGTCAGGGCGTCATCCCGGAATCAGCCCGGCCCCAATCTACGAGCGTCATCCCTGAAGCAGTCCAGCCCCAATCTATGAATCTCATCCGGGAAGCAGCCCGGCCGCGCGCTATAAACGTCATCCGGGAAACCGGGTCGACCTAAAACTATGAACGTCATCCCGGAAGCTGCGTAGCAGCTGTCCGGGATCTCCAAACGCAGTCGCGTCATTCGTCTGGAGATCCCGGACAATGCCTGCGGCATTTCCGGGATGACGTTTGAAAATTTAACACTGTGGTTTGTTTTCAGGACGCCCAAAATCCCAGTCCGCAGCGGTGAAATTCCCCTTCAATATCAGTAGTTTTAATCGCGGAATCCCTTGCAGGCCGGGACGCTGTCGGGTAGAATCCGCGGCCTTACGGCATGGGCGTCCTATCTCAGACGTCTCTGCCCTCCTTGCTCCACAGGGCTTTCCTGGGGGCATTATCCCAAGAGGAGAATTATGAGACATTACGAAATCGTGTTTCTGGTCCACCCTGACCAGAGTGAGCAGGTGCCCGCGATGGTAGAACGCTATCGCAGCATGATTACCACTTCCGGTGGTGAAGTACACCGCGAGGAAGACTGGGGTCGTCGTCAGCTCGAATTCCCGATCAAGAAAATTCACAAGGCGCATTACGTCCTGATGAATATCGAATGCAGTCAGGAAGTGCTCGACGAACTCGAGTCTGCCTTCCGCTTCAATGACGCCGTATTGCGCCATTTGACGCTGACCTGCAAAGAAGCGGTAACCGAAAAATCAATCATGATGACGGAAGTAGAGCGCGAAGAATCGGCCAAGACGCCAGATCGCAAGCCTGTTTCCAGAAGCGATGATGATGCTGCCGAGAAGGCGGATGATAGCGAAGCCGTTACCGCAGAAACAGCTCCCGATGCCGACAGCGATAGCGATGTCGCCGCCACCGAAGCCGAGGTGAATTAATATGTCACGTTTTTTCCGTCGCAAACGTTTTTGTAAATTTACCGCCGAAGGCACAGTACAGATCGATTACAAGGATCTGGAAACGCTGAAGGAATACATTACCGAAACCGGCAAGATCGTTCCCAGCCGTGTTACTGGTACCAAGGCTAAATATCAGCGTCAGCTGGCGACCGCTATCAAGCGGGCGCGTTTTCTGTCCCTGTTGCCTTATACCGATCAACACAAACTAAGGTAGTCGGCATGGGTGCCCCGGTGCTGGCACTGGCAAGATTTACGCTAAAAGGACCTTATCAGGCGGCCACGGTGGTCGGCCTGTTAGCGGTACTGGCAGTTTTTATCCCGTTGTTAATGCCGAATACGGTGATCGGGGTTTTCATTGCTACCCTGTGCACGATGTTGTCCTGCACCATGGTTGGACTGGTCATCCTGACGCAGGGCTCGGTATCCGGGCTCAAGGCGATAGCTGTATCGGTACTGGGTATTACGCTGGTGGCCTGGGTAGTATTGAAGGCGCCGGAACTGGGCCTGTGGACCGCGTTAGTACAATGGTTACCGATCATCGTGCTGGCACAAACGCTACGCAGCAGCAAGTCATTGTCGATGACAATGATGGTCGGCGTCGTCATAGGTGCGATAGCCATAGCCATGCAGTACATGCTCTGGGATAACCTGGAGGCTAGCTGGATTAACATGGCGCTGGAACGCATGAGCCAGGCCGAGCAGATGCAGAAGGAACTGGTCGAGCGGAACATTCAGCTGATTCGCCTGTTTGTACTGGCGCTGGTCGCCATGGCCTACCTGATCTTCATGCTGATTGTGGTAAGCGCTCGCTGGATACAGGCGCGCCTGGCTGATTCGGATGGTTTTGGTAAGGAATTCCGCAGCTTGTCGCTGGGAAAATCGGCGGCAGCGGTCGGATTGGCACTGATACTGCCGAGCTTGTGGTTGAACCAGGCGTGGGTGAATAGCCTGGCCTTCCTGGTGGTGATTGCATTCATGTTCCAGGGCATAGCGGTAGTTCACGAACGGCTGCTGGGCTGGAAAAAAGCGGGCCTCTGGCTCGGACTGTATTACATATTACTGTTGATTTTCCCGCAGGTGGTTGCGCTGTCAGCGATTACCGGGTTGATCGACAATTGGCTGGGTTTCAGGAAATTGGCTGCAAACTCAAATCATGACAACGAACTTTAGATAAGAGGCAATCCGATGGAAATTATTCTGCTGGAAAATATTGAAAACCTGGGATCCCTGGGCGATAAGGTCAACGTGAAAGCAGGATTTGCACGTAATTTCCTGGTACCCCATGGCAAGGCGCAAATGGCTACCGCGAAAAATCTGGCCGATTTTGAAGAACGTCGCATCGAACTGGAAAAGGCAGCCGCCGAAGCGCGCGGCGAAGCCGAAGCCAGGAAACTGCAAATCGAAGCAATCGGTGTTATCGAGCTCACCGCGCGTGTTGGTTCTGAAGGCAAGTTGTTCGGTTCCATCGGCGTGGCTGATGTTTGCGATGCGATTGAAGCAGCCGGTGTTGTCGTTGAAAAGCGTGAAATCCGCATGCCGGAAGGTGCCTTGCGCACTACTGGCGAGCACCAGGTCGATCTGCACCTGTATCACGATGTCGACAGCAGCGTCACGCTGAACATTATCGGCGAAGAGTAGGCCTGACAAGGCCTGCGCGCCAAAGCATCGAAAAAGGCTGCCGCGAGGTGGCCTTTTTCTTTTCCGGCTCGGGTAAAGCGTTTATCATGGGCGACTGATGGCAACCCCCTGCATGACAAACTATGTCTGAAATATCCTCCCGAGTGGCTGAGCTAAGCCAGCGCGTCGACGACCTCAAGGTACCGCCGCATTCGCTGGAAGCGGAGCAGTCTGTGATCGGTGGATTGATGCTGGACAACCAGGCCTGGGACGATATCGCTGATATCGTCAACGAACAGGATTTTTACCGGCACGACCATCGACTGTTGTTTCGCGCAATCCAGGCGCTGGCAGCAGAAAGCCAGCCTTACGACGTGGTAACCGTTTCCGAATGGCTGGGCTCGAGGAACGAACTCGAATCCAGTGGTGGCCTCGGCTACCTCAGTATCCTCGCCAATGACACACCCACAGCAGCCAACGTCAAGGCCTACGCCAATATCGTGCGTGAGTATTCGATATTGCGCAGCCTGATCCAGATCGGCAACGAGATATCCGCCAGCGCCTATAACGCCGATGGCAGGCCCAGTAAGGAATTACTCGACGAAGCCGAGCGCAAGGTATTCATGATAGCCGAGCAGGGTGCCGGTAATAGCCAGGGTTTTGAGGCAATCAATGATTTACTCGGGCGCGCGGTAAAGCGTGTCGAGGAAATGTACCGCAGCGACGAGGCCCTGACTGGTATCTCCTCGGGTTTTACGCTGTTCGACGACAAGACGTCCGGCCTGCAGAGAGCGGATCTGATCATTGTTGCCGGCCGCCCCTCGATGGGCAAGACCAGTTTCGCCATGAACCTCGCCGAGAACGCCTCACTCAATGGTGAAAACTCGGTGGCTGTGTTCAGCATGGAAATGCCCGGCGAACAACTGGCACTGCGCATGATGTCGTCGCTGGGGCGCATCGACTCGCATAACCTGCGAACCGGCAAGCTCGACGATCACGACTGGCCGAGGCTGATTTCCTCGGTGAATATGTTGTCGAAATCGAAGTTGTTCATCGACGATACCCCCGCGCTGACGCCGACCGAATTGCGCGCGCGTACGCGGCGGCTGAAACGCGAACACGGTCTCGACATGGTGGTAGTCGATTACCTGCAGCTGATGCAGGTCAGCGGTAGCACCGAGAACCGCGCCACCGAAATATCCGAAATCTCGCGATCATTGAAATCGCTGGCAAAAGAATTAAACGTGCCGGTGATAGCACTGTCTCAGCTCAACCGCAGCGTAGAGCAGCGCCCCGACAAACGCCCGGTTATGTCTGACCTGCGCGAATCAGGCAGTATCGAGCAGGACGCCGACGTCATCCTGTTCATCTATCGCGACGAAGTCTATAACCCCGACTCGGCCGACAAGGGCGTCGCCGAGATACTCATTCGTAAACAGCGTAACGGCCCCATCGGCATGGTTAAACTGGCTTTCCTCGGCCAGTACACCCGTTTCGAAAACCTGGCCTTCGATCATCAATACAATGGTGGGGATTTTGAATAGCCATGGTGTAAACCGGCATTCCCACGCGCTGATCGACCTGGATGCCATTCGACACAATTACCGCTACCTGAAACAGATCTCCGCAGGCAATCGCCTGATCGCGGTGGTCAAGGCGGATGCCTACGGGCATGGCGCAATTCCCGTGGCAAAGGCCCTCACCGAGGCCGATGCTTTCGCGGTGGCGGCAGTGGGTGAAGCCAGAGCCCTGCGCGAGGCCGGCATAAAGCAGAAAATTCTGGTGCTGGGTGGATTCATCCGCGCAGAAGAACTACAGACTTGCATCCAGTTCGATCTCGACCCGGTTATCCACCATCAGTCGCATCTTGATCTTTTAAAAGCCGCTGACGAATTCAACGCCATGGACGTCTGGGTGAAGGTCGACTCGGGCATGGGCAGATTGGGATTCAATGTCGATGCAACCCGTCAGGTGATTGATGATTTGAAAACCATTCCCGGCCTCGGCAGCATACGCCTGATGACTCACCTGGCTAGCGCGGATGACATCGAGAACCGTTATTCCGAGCTGCAGATCGAAAACATCGATGCGCTGGGGCTGGATGATTACGAATGGGGCATCGCCAATTCGGCCGGCATACTCGGTTGGCCCGGCGCGAAGCGTCAATGGGTGCGTTCCGGCATCGCGCTCTACGGCGCCGATCCGATGTCAGATAGAAACGTCCAGAAGCGCGCCCTGAAACCGGCAATGACGATGAAATCCAGGGTGCTGGCGGTGAACAACCATCGCGCCGGCGACCGCATCGGCTATAGCAGCACCTATAGCTGCGCCGATGATATGACCATAGCCGTGGTCGCCTGCGGCTATGCCGACGGCTACCCGCGCCACAAGTCGGGCACCGCCCAGGTCAGTATTCAGGGCAAGCTCTGCGACGTTGTAGGCCGCGTATCCATGGACATGATCACCGTCGATGTCAGCCATTTAGCCGAGGTCAGGGTCGACGACGAAGTCATACTATTCGGCGAGTCCCCGAGCGCCAACGACCTTGCCGATTGCTCGGAAACCATCGCCTACGAAATCTTTTGCAACGTCGGCGCCCATGTCAGACGAGAATACAGCGAATAAGCCAATTTATACTGGCAAAGCCCGTCAAATATCCGTATTATCGCGCCTTCAAATTAAGCGCCTGTAGCTCAGCTGGATAGAGTACTCGGCTACGAACCGAGCGGTCGGGAGTTTGACAAATTTGCCCGGAGCAAATTTGGACGCGCAAAGCGCGGCCCCGCAGGGGCGAGGGCAGGACGCCCGAGCAATCTCTCCAGGCAATCACAACATCGATTGATGCTGGTAAAGTACGGCGATTATCCGTAAAATCGCGCCTTCAAATTATGCGCCTGTAGCTCAGCTGGATAGAGTACTCGGCTACGAACCGAGCGGTCGGGAGTTTGACAAATTTGCCCGGAGCAAATTTGGACGCGCAAAGCGCGGCCCCGCAGGGGCGAGGGCAGGACGCCCGAGCAATCTCTCCAGGCAATCACAACATCGATTGATGCTGGTAAAGTACGGCGATTATCCGTAAAATCGCGCCTTCAAATTATGCGCCTGTAGCTCAGCTGGATAGAGTACTCGGCTACGAACCGAGCGGTCGGGAGT
>CAXBMV010000125.1:0-7668 GCA_963976575.1 uncultured Gammaproteobacteria bacterium
CGGCATTGGGCGCTCTAAGAGAATCGAAAGGTAATATCATCAATATCGCCTCCGACGCCGGATTAATGGGCAATCCAAATTCTTCCATTTATTGTGCTTCAAAAGGCGGCGTGGTTAATATGACTCGCGCGCTGGCGCTGGAGCTGTCGCCGCAGGTACGCATCAATTGTGTCTGTCCCGGCTATGTCGATACCGACATGGTCCGCCGCGACTGGATAGACAAGAGCGAAGACCCGCAAAGCCTGGAGCAAATGTTGTGCGATTACGCACCGATGAAACGCATGGCAACGCCTGCGGAAATAGCCAGTTCGGTATTGTATTTAGCCACGGCCGAGTCTGGGTTTGTCACCGGGTCGGCACTACAGGTTGACGGTGGTTCAACGGCAGGGCATTGAACAATGAATCCGGCTCAATCAGGAAACTATCCGTCATGATCGCGTTTCAGAATTCAGGTATCGTACGATGGCTGATGTTGCTGGGCGCTGGCCTTGCCATGTTTGCGGTAGTGGTTGGTGCATTTGCTGCGCATGGACTCAAACAGGTTCTGGATCCATATCACCTGGGAATCTTCGAGACCGCGGTCAGGTATCAAATGTATCATGCGATTGCGTTATTGATTGTCGCGGTATTTTCAACCATGCCGCAATTTTCCCCACGCTGGTTAAAGCTCTCGGCCTTCGGCTTTATTCTGGGTATAGCTCTGTTTAGCGGCTCTCTTTATCTGCTCGCGCTTAGCGGGGTCAAATGGCTGGGTGCGATTACGCCGCTGGGCGGTGTCGCCTTTATCTTTGGCTGGATGGCATTGATCGTCGCTGCGCTAAAACACTCACCACAAACCACTCAGTAAATTCGAAAAGCTATTGCCCTGAAGGAAGGTTTACTTCGCTCGGAAGTGGACGCTTGCCGGCCAGGTTCTCTGTGGCCAGGCTAATTATTCGACGGCAGAGAACACGTTTCCTGGTAAGTCCCTGGCTTTATTGATGCACTTCGTTAAGCCTGCGTTGATATGCGTCAATAATGCCCTGTTCCGATTTTAGATCAGGGGTGCATAATAAGGCTCGATTTGCCTGTAGCCGCAAGAGTTGTTTGAAAAGCAGGTTTAACGGTTGTAGCAATGAGGAGCGATATGCTTATGAAGATCCCTATAAAACGTCATCCCGGCTATTCCGTCGAAATTGCAGTGGTAGGTCTTCCAGACTTGCCCGGTGCGGAGTAACGGATGGAGTTTAAAGACTATTACGACACGCTCGGCGTTAAACGGGATGCTACCCAGGATGAAATCAAGCGGGCCTACCGCAAGCAGGCGCGCAAGTATCATCCCGACATCAGCAAGGAAGAGGATGCCGAGGCCCATTTCAAGCAGGTAGGCGAAGCCTACGAGGCGCTTAAGGATCCTGAGAAACGTGCGGCCTATGATCAGCTCGGCGCTAACTGGCAGGCGGGCCAGGATTTCCGCCCACCGCCGGATTGGGATCAGGGCTTCGAACACAGAGGCGACGGGGTTTCGGAAGCAGAATTCAGCGATTTCTTCGAAAGCCTGTTCGGTCAGGCCAATGCGCAGCGTTCGCGCGGCCAGGGTGGTTTCCACGCCCGCGGCTCGGATAGCCATGCCCGCGTGCAGATCGATTTGGAAGACGCCTATCAGGGTGGCAACCGACGCTGAAAGAGCGCAGCCTGAACGTGCGCATTCCAAAAGGTGTGCGCCAGGGTCAGCATATTCGTCTCGCCAAGCAGGGCGGCGCCGGTATCGGTGAGGGTGGTGAAGGCGACCTTTACCTGGAAATCGAGTTTGCCCGGCACCCGGTTTATCACGTCGAAGGCAAGGATGTTTATCTCGACCTTCCGGTAACTCCGTGGGAGGCGGCACTCGGCGCCACCGTAAAGGCACCCACGCCCACCGGAATGATCGATTTGAAAATACCGGCGAATTCCGTTTCCGGGCGCAAGATGCGCCTCAAGGGAAAGGGCATCCCGGCGAAGCAACCGGGTGAGCTGTATGTCGTTTTGCAGGTCGTGTTCCCGCCGATACAGAGACCGCGCAACAGGCGTACCGTGAATTCAAGCAGGCAGTTGACTTCAATCCACGCAGCAAGCTGGGGGTCTAATCCATTATGAAAAGCGAAAAATTGAGTATGCTCTCCGGCGAATTACTGGGGGAAGATGAGGAAATAAGCCTTGCACAGTTGTGCGAAGCCTGTGAACTCAGCGAGGAAGAGATTGTCAAGCTGGTCAACGAGGGCATTATTGATCCGCTGGGGCACAAGCCCGCAGTCTGGCGATTTCATGCCGTCAGCCTGCGCAGGGTGCGCATTACGCGTAATCTGAAGCAGGAACTCGGCGTCAACACACCGGGTGCCGCACTTGCGCTGGACTTGTTGGAGGAGCTGGCACAGTTGCGCGAGCGATTGCGCCGCCTCGAAGGTTAAGGCCCAACTGGCGAGGCTGGTAAATTGCATTTCCAACTCCATATAGTGTTAATCAATTGATCAGTTTGAGGTTTTTGAAATGAGCCAGTCCCTGCATCTTGTTTGCCCTGATTGCGGTGCTACCAATCGCATTCCTGCGGTGCGCCTTGAAGAAGCGCCCAAATGTGGCAAATGCCATAAGCCGTTGTTCGGGGGGAAACCGCTGGAAGTGAACGCGGCAAGTTTCCGCAAGCACATCGAGCGTGATGAGATACCGGTGCTGGTCGATTTCTGGGCGCCCTGGTGCGGTCCCTGCAAGGCGATGGCGCCAGCCTATCAACAGGCGGCCGGCCAGCTTGAGCCCGCAGTCAGAGTGCTCAAGGTCGATACCGAAGCGGAACAGCAACTGGGTGCGCAATTCAACATTCGTAGTATTCCGACGCTGGCGCTGTTTCACCGCGGACGCGAAGTGGCTCGCCAGGCGGGTGCGATGGGCGCTGCGGACATAGTGCGCTGGGTTAACAGTCACACAAGGGAACAGCAATGAAAATCACAAAAAAGTATCGTTTGGCATTCATGATCCTGTTACTCGTCGGAGCGGGCCAGTCTACTCCCGCTTTCGCCGCTGTCTTGACCGAAGAGGCTTCGGTGCAGGACATCAAGAAAGAGACCACGGAACTGTTGCAGGCATTGAAAGCTTACGGTGCCGGGCAGCGCGATGCGGCGCTGGAGCAATCGCGCAGCGCGCTGAAAAACCTCGACCGGCGTATCGACACGCTGGAAAAGAAAATGCTCGATCAATGGGATGAAATGGATCAGGCCGCTCGCGACAAGGCGCAGGCAAGCCTGCAGGCGCTGCGTCAGCAGCGTAACCGGGTAGCCGAGTGGTATGGCAGCCTGAAGAGCAGTTCCGCCGGTGCCTGGGGTCACATAAAGCAGGGTTTTACTTCGGCCTACCGCTCATTGCACGAAGCCTGGGAAAAATCGGAACAGGAGTTCAGCGCCGAGAATAAATAAGGTGACAGTTAACTTAATTATTTGCGCCTGGTATCTAGTAAACGGCGGGCCGGTTATTGTGAAAAATCAATAATTTGAAAGGGGTGAAAAAGTTATCGACATAAGTAGATTGGCATAATTAAGTTAACTGTCACCTTAATTTCCCTCGCGGTATGAGTTTCTCTGCATCGTAAAAAGGCAGGGTGACAATCTCGCAATCAACCAGTTCGCCCTGACGGGTTTCCATCTTCAGCGATTTGCCGACCCAGTCGCCGCGCTTGTTGAACCGGGCATAGCCTATGCCGCAGTCGAGGTAGGGTGACCAGACTCCTGTTGTCACACTGGCAACGCCGTCATTACCGTCCAGTATCTCGGCGCCATCGCAGGCTGCGGCGGCCGCAGATTTCACGCCGCGCAACAGCGTCTGCCTGTCTGCCTTTTGCAAGGCGGCTTTGCCAATATAGCCTTCTTTGTTCAGGTCTATGAATTTTCCCAGGCCCGCCTCGAAAGGCGTCATCGAGGTATCGAAATCAGAAATGTTATCCAGTATGCCGGCTTCGATACGGCGTATTCCCATCGCGGCGAGGCTGCCGAAAATCATTCCCTGCGGCGCACCCACCTCGAACAGCTGGTCCCACAGGCGTTTGTGATCGGTGGCAGCGTCTGAATAGATCTCGTAGCCCAGCTCACCGGTCCAGCCGGTGCGCGAGACGTACAGCTGCTGCCCGCCGATATCGAAGTAACCGGAATGGAAGTACTTCATGGAATCGTCTATGGCCCCGTTTGTGGCGTCGGCCATGATTTTCATCGAATGCGGACCCTGGATTTGCAGCACGCGTGAGCCGGGGTCGCTTATCTTGACGTCGAAGCCTTCACGATGCGCCTGCAGCCATTCTTCGAGTGCTCCATCGGGCTGCACGTACCAGTAGCGGTTTTCTTCCAGCTTAAAAAGAATGCCATCCATAAATGCACCGCCTGCGCTGGTGCAGGCGATCGCGTAACAGCCACGCCCTTGCTTCAGGCTACCAATCTGTCTTGCGAATATTTTTTCGAGGAAGGGCAGGGCGTCAGGCCCTTCGATCTGCCAGGGTTTTTCCGGTACATCGAAAAGCACCGCCTCGCGCCGCAGGGCCCAGTAGGTCTCTACAATATCCTCGCCATTATTGGCGGCATAAAAGCGATTGGCGGCAACCCCGAGAAGCGTCTGCGGGTTCGCATAGTATTCGTAGTAGGGCGACTGCTCGAAACGGGTGGCGCCGATGCGTACCGTTCCTGGCGGACTGGATCGGCCTGGGTTACTCATGCCAGCTGTTTCGTTTTGTCGGCTGGATCAACGGCCCCCGCGGTTTGGCTATATCCGAATAAGACTTCGATAAGCCCGGCCAGTATGATCGCGACCACGCCAAGCCATTGCAGCCATTGCATGGTTTCTTCCGGCACCAGTATCGATGCGCTGATGATCGCGACTATGACCTCCGACATGGTGAGGATGCCAACCCGCCCGGGAAAAAGAATCTGTGAAACTCTGAAGATAATGCAAAAACTCGGAAGCAGCACGAGAATGGACCAGAAGGCGGCGGTGGGGAAGGCTGCTTTTAACATCGTAAAATCAGGCAGGGGATCAACATAGAGAACCCCTGCAAAAATCGCCGAAAACAGCGTCGTCGAAATAAAGATAAAAGCGGCCAGAGGCAGGATCGGAATATTCGACCAGCGATTCAGCGTGGCCACGCCAACTGCCCAAAAGATGCCGGAAAGGAAGCTGTAGAAGTCGCCGATATTGAGTGGGTAATTCGAGGATTCGCCGTCTGATAGTAATAAGAACAAGCCCACAAAGGCGACGGCTATGGCAATGATTCTAGCTCTGGTCAAGGGCTCGGATAACCACAGCACCCCGATCATGGTCGACCACACCGGCGTCAGGTAATACAGCATCGTCGCCCTGATGACGGTGGTTTCCACCAGGCCGTTGGAATAAAAGGTAAAGGCCAGGCCTATCATCAACGCGGCGAGTAGCGTGGGGCCCAGCACGCCGATCACTTTTTTGAAATTGAAGGCCAACAGCGGGACTAACAGCAGCAACGGGCAGGCGTTGAAAAAGACTACGCTCCAGGCGCCGGACAGGCCTTCATTTTCGATAGCCCTCAACGGAAACCAGTAAATGCCCCAGGCACCGGCACTGATAAAAAGGGCAAAGCTTAAGGTTCTGTCGGAATAGTCTTTTCCAATCATGAGGTATTACGCCTGTTTTTTATTCAGTCAGCGGAAATAACCGCTATCAAGCCATCGAAGCAGCCGCCTCTTTTTCCAGCCCGCGACATATTAACGCATATCGCGGGTTTCAGCTGTCGTCAAAGTCGGCTGGATAATCATCATTTTGCGGCAAGCCATCGCCAATAGTGACCCATGGTGCCCTGAATGCGACAAAAATATGCTGGTTTAGATAGACTTCCGGGTCTCCTTCCCAACTTAATAAAGGTGACAGTTAACTTAATTATTTGCGCCTGGTATCTAGTAAACGGCGGGCCAGTTATTGTGAAAAGTCAATAATTTGAAAGGGGTTAACTTAATTATACCAATCTACTTATGTCGATAACTTTTTCGCCCCTTTCAAGTTATCGACATAAGTAGATTGGTATAATTAAGTTAACTGTCACCTTAATTTCGGGTTTGCATAGTATTCGTAGTAGGGCGACTGCTCGAACCGTGTTGCAGAGATGCGTACTGTTTCAGGCGAACCGGGTTGGTGCAGATTGCTCATGCGGGTTGTTTGGTTTCGGCTGTCGAATCAGCGACTACCACCTTTTTGGTGGATCCGAATATGACTTCGATCAGCGCGGCCATAATGATCGCGAACACACCCACCCATTGAATCCATTGCATGCTTTCTTCCGGCACCAGTATGGATGCGCTGATGATCGCGACTATAACCTCGGTCATGATAAGAATACCCACGCGCCCGGGAAACAGAATCTGCGACACCCGAAAAGTGATACAAAAACAGGGCAGCAGGATGAAGGTCGACCAGACGAGGGCAGTGGGGAAGGCTGCTTCCAGCATCGCCAGGGTCGGCAAGGGGTCGACATAGAGGACGCCGGCAAACAGCGCCGAGAAGGCCGTCGTCGAAATAAAGATAAAGGCAGCTACCGGCAGGATCGGGATATTTGACCAGCGATTCAACGTAGCTACGCCGAATGCCCAGAAGATACCGGAGAGAAAGCTGTAGAAATCGCCGATATTAAGCGGGTAGTCGGTGGAATCGCCGTCTGAGAGCAATAAAAACAATCCTGCAAAGGCGACGATGATTGCGATGATTCTTGCACGGGTTAAGGGCTCGGATAACCAGATCACCCCGACCAGTGTGGACCAGATCGGTGTCAGGTAATAAAGCATTGTCGCTCTGATGATCGTGGTTTTTACCAGTCCGTTGGAGTAGAGGGTAAAGGCAAGGCCTATCATCAGCGCCGCGAGCAGGGTCGGGCCGAGCACGCCGCGTAGCTTTTTATAGTTGAAAAGCAGCAACGGGCAGAGCAGCAGTAGCGGAACAGCGTTAAAAAAGGCAACACTCCAGGCGCTGCTGAGCCCGTCATTTTCAAGCGCCCGCAACGGATACCAGTAGAGACCCCAGGCGGCAGCACTGATCGCCAGCGCGAGGCTCAGGGTTTTTTCGGAATAGTCTTTATCAAACATAAAATAATACGCCAGATTTTTATTCAATCAGCGGCGTTAACCGCTACTAAGCTCTCCAGGCTGCTGCCAGTTTTCCCTGCCTGAATCATACAAAAGGTCATCTCCAGCCTTAACCGCCGCAATGGCGGAGGCTATGTAACGACAGTTGCTCTGGCAGGTCAAGATATTGCTGGTCTCCCCACTGATGATGCTCGGACAAAACAGGCGCATCATGTATGCTATCGCGATGCTGGTTTTAGCGACCCAGGTCGGCAGCAGCAAAGAACAATCTGAGCCCGGGCTCAACGCGGAGTGATAGGAATCATATGTCTCAAAACAACAAACTTCCTTTGACCAGTAGCCACTGGGGAACCTACCGGGTGGAAACCGAAAACGGTGTGGTCAAGGCATTGCACGGCTTCGAAGAAGACGACGACGTTTCGCCGATTGGTTCCGGTATCGTCGATGTGCTCGATGCGCCGTCGAGAATCAAGGCGCCGATGGTCAGGAAAAGCTGGCTCGAATCCGGTCCCGGCAGCAATAATCATTTACGCGGCGCCGAGGCGTTTGTCGAAGTCAGCTGGGATAAAGCTGAGCA
>CAXBMV010000126.1:0-7650 GCA_963976575.1 uncultured Gammaproteobacteria bacterium
CCGCACGCTCGCATCCCCAGCCTGCGTGACCAGGGCGAAGTCATCTGGGAATCGAACTCAATCCTGCGTTATCTCGCCGCAGAATATAGTGCAGGGGATTTATGGCCTCAGCAGGCGCTGGCGCGTTCCCGTGCTGAACGCTGGATGGACTGGGAATTAAGCAAGCTGCAAAACGATTTCATCGACCTGTTCTGGGGGTATTACCGATGTCCCGAAAAAGTCAGGGACTTAGCTGTTATCGAACAGGCAAGGAAGCGTTGTGACGCGCATTTCCGTTTGCTCGATGCGCATTTTCGCGAACATGCCTATCTCGCCGGAGAGCGTTTTACTATGGCCGAAATTGCGGTAGCCACCTGCCTCTATCGTTATTTGCATATGGGTCTGAATTTACAACTACCTGTTCGGGTGGCTGACTGGTACCAGCGTCTGACAACGCGTGCTGCTTACCGGGCCAGCATCATGGTTCCGTTCGACGAGTTGCGCGCCCGGGAAGAATTTTGAATCGAAAGAGGGTTAGTCATGCAGGGTAAGTGTCTTTGCGGCAGGGTTGAATTTGAGTTAATCGGCAGTATCCCACGCCTTTATCAATGTCATTGTTCATTGTGTCGCAAGGTTAGCGGCTCATCGGCGAATGCGGCTCTTGTCATAGACGCTGCACAGTTCCGTTGGCTTGGCGGTGAGGAGGAAATTTCGCAGTACGAAAGTGAAACCGCATTCAAATCTCATTTCTGCCGTCATTGCGGTAGTCCGGTGCCTAATGCGACGCGAAACAACAGCGCTTACTGGGTACCGGTCGGCCTGTTGCAGGACGACGAAGCCCTGAAACTGGCAGCGCATGTCTATATGGATTCCAGAGCTCAGTGGGACGAACTTGCCGGTGGCGCCGAATGCTTTGCCGAAATGCCGGATGCCGCCACCAGCGAATGTCTGTTCCGGCCTGATGGCGAGTAATGGCAAAATGCACTATCGCCAAAGGGCAATGTCCGATTACGATGACTGCCTGGCGTTGTGGCAAGCCTCGCATGGCGTCAGCCTGCGCGATACCGACTCACGTAACGGCATAGACAGATATCTGCAACGCAATCCTGACCTCAGTTTTGTTGCAATCAAGAATAATGATCTGGTCGGCACCATTCTGGCGGGCCACGATGGCAGGCGAGGTTAACCCCTGAGATGACGATTGAATATCTAGACGCGCAAGATGGCGAAGTCAGGGACATCATTGCCCGCTCCGATGCTTATTACGAGGATATGTATCCGCCCGAGAGTAACCATCTTGAAGACGAGCAGGCGCTGAAACAGGGCAATGTACTGTTCGTTGGTTATCGCAGCGATGACAGGCTGGTTGCCTGTGGCGCAGCCAAACTGATGCAGGACGACGGTGATTACGCGGAAATTAAACGTGTCTTCGTCGACCAGCCGTATCGCGGCCGCGGCCTGTCGATAAAAATAATGGATTTCATCGAGGGCGAATTGATGCGCAGAGGGGTGAAGTTGTTGAGACTTGAAACCGGGGTGAAACAACCCGAGGCAATCGGATTGTACGACAAGCTCGGCTACCAGCGGCGCGGTCCCTATGGTGCCTACGGGCCGGATCCCTACAGCGTATTCATGGAAAAACGACTGGGAGTAAAACATGAATGAGCCTGGCATCAGAATAGCATTGCTTGGCGATTTCGACGCTGCCATAACCGCTCACCAGGCAATACCCCTGGCATTGGCGTTGGCCGCAAACAAGCTGATGCTGAAAATTGATTTTGACTGGATTGATAGCGACAGACTTGATTTGGCTTTATTGCGAAATTACCACGCACTCTGGTGTGTGCCCAACAGCCCCTACCGCGACCGCGACGCGGTGCTGACCGCGATCACTTACGCACGAGAAAACAACCTGGCTTATCTGGGTACCTGTGCCGGCTTCCAGCACGCCGCGTTGGAATTCGCGCGTAGCGCACTCGGCTACGCCGATGCCGATAGCCTGGAGGACAACCCGGACACGACGATGCCGTTGCTGGCGCCGATGTTGTGTCGGCTTAGCGATGAAAGCGATGCCATCAATCTCACCGGCGGCAGTATCGCGCACAGCATTTATCAACAGGAGAGGATTGTCGAGGAGTACAACTGTGGTTTCTCCCTGAATACCGAATACCTGTCATTATTCAACAACAGTGCGATGCGTTTCAGCGGCTTCGACGATGCAGGCGGGCCGCGCATACTCGAGATACCCGCACAGCGGTTTTTTCTTGCCAGCGCGTTTCAGCCTGAAAGATCGGCATTCAGGGAAGAGTCGCATCCACTAATCACTGCATTTGTACAAGCCGCCCGGACGGATCAGTCTTGAACCTGGTGCTTGAACGCCTTGCCGATAATTCGATTATCGATGAACTGGTTGAATGGCCGCCACGCAGTCAGAAAATAAGTCGCATACGCGCCTGTTTGCCGATTTTCAGATCGCCATTTATCGAGATTGAAACCGCCGATGCGCAGATCAGTATCCGCCATTTCGCAAAAGAGGATTTTGTGCGTGACTGGGCCGAGGCCTGCGTCATCCTGCAAACCCTCAGCGATATACAACTGGTCTCGGAATTCGAGTTTAATCCGCGCCAGGACATTGATGCGTTGTCGAGTCGGGTGTTGAGGCTGCGCGAGGAATGTATGGAAGAGAGTTTTCGCCTATTCGAGCAAGGTATGTTCGAGCAATTTATCTTCCAGTACGGCGAGGATTGCCGGGATTTGCCGGAGGATGTCTTGAGCCGACTCGCCGAAGCCAGGCGGACTTTGAACCAGTAACCCGCGGTTACGCCGGCTTATGCGGCTAGTCGACCCATTGCGGATAGTATTTACGCGCGATCCCGGGGTAACTGCGAATCCAGCGCTGCCAGTAGCGTTCGCCAAAGACGCGCGGCCTGTCGTGGCTGTCCATGGCGCCGGTGCCGCTGGCCATTTCGCTGCGACTCGCCATCAAACCCTCGTCGCGGTGGCGCGCGCTGGCGCTGACAGCCTCGATGATCCCTGTGGAAACAGGCAATGGTTCCAGGCTTGTGTTTAAATCCGGGCTGTAAAAAAATGCCGAGGAATAGCGCTGCTGCGGGTTTTTATTCATTACGCGGTGCGGCGTGGCGATGAAGTAATTGTGCGTGATCAGTTGCAGTAATTCACCGGTGTTAACCACAAGGCTGCCGCGTAACGGATCGACAGGATACCAGTGGCCCTGGTTGGAAAGGGCTTCCAGGCCAGAGTTTTCATCCTGTAGCAACAGCGTTAGAAAACCGGAATCCTTGTGTATGCCGACGCCCTGGGCCTGTTCCCCGGTTTGCGGATAACGAATCAATTTCAAGTAGGGTGAAGGGCTGCCACCGAAGTTTTGCAGTATGTGATCCTCCTCCAGGCCCAGGTCCAGTGACATCATGCCAAGCAGCTCGCGCGCGACTTTGGAGAGGCGGTTGAAATAATCCTCGACCGTCTGACGGAAGCCGGGCAGGCGATCTTCGGCGGGCCACTGGTTGGGGCCGATCAAAGCCATGTAATAAGGCTGCGGGTCGATCAGAGCATCGGCTTCGACGCCTATGTCGATTTGCTCGCGCATGTCGCTGGCATTGTTGGTCAACTCCGAGCCAAGTTGCTCCCAGCCGCGAAACTGCGCTGAATGCTGCTTGTCGAGCGCGCGCCGATCGGCAAGCGGCAGATCGAAAAAGGCTTTTACCATGGCGAGGTAGGCATCGCTAAGCTGCGTCGGGATGCCGTGATTGACGACGTAGAAAAAACCGGTTTCGTGGCATACCTCGCCCAGATGCTGGCACAGCGCCAGCCGCTCGCCCTGATTGCCCTGGAACCAGGGATTGAGGTCTATAACCGGTATATTGGCAGACATCTTGCTGCTCGCTGGTGCTTATAAAGCACGCTTGAAGCGTTTACTCGGGAACACCCTGCCACAGCATCTTGTATCCCAGTTCGTAAGTTTCGGAGCAATATTCCGCGAGCTGGTCAAATTTTTCTTTGAAGATGGTGTCGGCGTGCGACTTTTCATGCTGCTCGAAAGATTGCCAGTAAGTCATGATGACGATGTGGTCATCGGTTTTCTTGTCGGGGTCGAAGGAACCCTGTTCGGAAACAAAGCCGCCATACTCGTAAACCTGTCCACCGATGAAACCACCCTCGTCATTGCCGTAAGTGTTTTTCACCACGTTACACATTTCACCTATGGCCATCTCGACGTCCTCGGTGCTGACGCCTTTTTTTAACTTCACCACGTTGTACAGCATCACTGAGCCAAACGGGATGGTTATTGGATCAAACATTTTTTACTACTCCATAATTCCTGTGATTTGACGCGCATTATAAGTAAACCAGTCGGCAAAACCATATTACTCTAGGGCTAGGTGAGCCAGTTTCAGGCCAATAACTGTGGCATGAAAAAAGTCGCCAGGCTCAATACCAGGAAGAACCCTGCCATGTCGGTTACCGTGGTCAGCAGCGGCCCCGATGCCACCGCCGGATCTACGCCAAAGTTTTTCAATATCAGGGGTACGCTACCGCCTATCGAAACCGCGAGTATGGTATTCATTGTCAACGCCAGGCCAATGACCAGGCCGAGATAGGCATTATCTTTCCATACCCAGGCAACTATGCCTATGAGTATGCCCAGCACTATGCCGTTGATCACGCCGACGCCGAGTTCCTTTTTCAGTACGTGAAACAAATCTTTCGGTCGCGTCAGGCCCAATGACAGTTCGCGCATGCTCACGCCAACGGCCTGGTTGCCGGAGCACCCACTCATGTCGGACACCATCGGCAGGAATACGGCGATGGCGATAACCGCGGCCAGGGTTTCCTCGTAGGCTGAAATGACGCTGGCGGCAATGATGTTCAGAACGATGTTGGAAGATAGCCAGGTGAGCCGGCGCCTGGATCGCAATAGCAACGGCATGGAGCGCAATTCGTCACCAATTTGCTGGCGCGACAGGCTTTGCTGCTCGGAGCGCTCCAGCTCGGCTTCGGCCAGTTCGACGCGCGAAACAACGCCCAGCAATACGCCACTGGCATCCACCACCGGTATGCCTAGAAACGGGTTTTCGTCAAACAGAATTGCCAATTCTTCCTGGCTGGTTTCCGGGGTAACCGAGATCGGGGTGTTCATGATGTCGGCCAGTTGCACCGAGCGTTTGCTGCGCAGCATATCGCGCAGCGACACGACGCCTAGCAATCGTCCGTCTACATCAAGAATATAGGGGTGCTGCCCGCGGTGACGTTCGAAGGCTTCGTCATCATCGGTCAGACTCTTGAGCACATTACCCACGGTGCCGTTTAGTGGGAAGCTGAAAGCCTCTGACTCCATCAAACCACCGGCCGTATCGGGGTCGTACTGGGAAAGCCTGCGCACGCCTTCGGCGCTTTCCGAATCCATCGCCGAGAGTATCGCCTCCGAATCCGCGGTTTCCATTTCCTGGACTATATCGGCCTGGGTGTCGCTGTGCAGTTCCTCCATGATCCTGGCTGCTATCGAGGTGTCCAGGTTCTCGATCATCGACACCGCGAGTTCGGCTGGCGCTTCCTCGATCAACTCGGCCGCGGGCTCCGGGCTTAGCAGCGAAATCATGTGATCGCGATCGTCGGAATCCATCAATGAAAACTGGCGCAGCGCTTCCTGGCTGGAAATCGAATCGACTATATCCGACAGCTGTTGCTGATCCTCGGCTTCGATCGCTTCCTGCAAGGCGTCTTCGATCGCCTCCAGTTTGGCTTCTTCTTCCTCTGTGAGCTTGTCTTTCATGAAGATGAGTCCTTTTGTTTTGTCGATTTATGCACATCGAGTCTATTGCTTTTGACAGGTGGGTCAAAGCACAAAACCAAATTAACCGCTAGCGGGCAGAGCTGCGACAGCGATGGCGATTGCCGTTGAGGATGGCGTATGGCGAGCTGGGATGAATCGCAGCAGCCGGGAAATCCTTCATGGGGCATGAAGAATGGACTATCGCGAATGCCGCCGAGTCACAGTCTAGCGGGGATTATCCCGGCATCTGTCTTATTGCGCTGGTGGAATCTTGCGTAATTCTTCGATGACGCCGTGGGCTGCGTAGAAAAGGTTGGAGAGCTTGTCAGCACCCACACCGAGTTTTTTCTCGTTGGCGGCGTACAGGGAAACGTCATCAAAACCAAGAAAGTAAAACCTGACTTCACCATCGTCGGGAGTGGGGTAACTGTCGACCTTCTCGGCCTGATCATAAAAATATTGCGCACCTGACAGGTAATGCCCGGCAGCCTCGCGTATGACTTCATGCTCGCCACCACCGATGACGCCACCACCACTACTGAAGTAAAGACTGGTTGTACCGTCGGCCAGTGCCACCAGGGTGAAGGATCCATCGGCGAAACCGGTTTCCATAATCATGCCCCAGACGGGATGGGGGAAGTTGTCCCGCGTCAATCCGATGTCACCCGGTTTTAAGTCGAATAACATGCCTCGCAGTCCCTTGTTCACTTCTTCCGGGGTGGCGGCATGCAGTGTTGTAAACGCCAGAGCCAGAAGCCAGAGCAGCGGCGCCGCCAGATGTTTTGTATTCAATGAAGATAAAGTCATGAAGCCTCTGATCAGATGACTGTTGCAAGACTGTCTTGTCAATGCTTCAACAGTCTCTTGTTTCGGGGTCGGAAAATGTATCTCGACTAAGGTAGAAATACAAGCCGCAGTGCAATAGCCCACATCACACAGCCAATCAGAAAATCGAGAATCCGCCAGGCGCGGGGCTTGGCGAATAGCGGACGCAGCAGGCGGGCGCCATAGCCCAGTGAGAAAAAGAATACAAAAGAAGAAATGATTGCGCCGCTAGTGAAATAAACAATGTCTGTCTCGAAGCGGGTCGATACCGAACCGATCAAAACCATGGTGTCGAGATAGACATGCGGATTCAACCAGGTGAAGGCGAGACAGGTGAGCGCCGCCTGCACCCAGCTGCCTGCGCGAATTTCGCTGGGCTCGAGGCCTTGTTTTGATTTGAATGCATTGTAGAAACTGATCGCACCATAGACTGTCAGAAATACGGCCCCTCCGATCAACGCAAAACGGGTCAACCCCGGGAATGCGAGTACCATCAAGTGAAATCCGCTAACCCCGATCAGAATAAGAGCAGCGTCGGAAACCGCACAGATCAGGCAAACCAGAAACACATGCTGCTGCTTCAATCCCTGTTTCAAAACAAAGGCATTCTGCGCGCCTATGGCAAGAATGAGCGAAAAGCCCAGCGTAAATCCGAAAACAAATGCCTGCATTGATTAATGCCCGTGAAAAGCTCAGAATCCGCGCATGTTAAAGCAACAACTGCGTAATCCCGAAGTCCTTCTTTACCTGTTTGCCGCGGCGGTGCCGATCAGCTTTGCCAGTTGGGCTGCGTTGATCAATAATTTTGCCGTGGAACAGGCGGGGTTTGGCGGCATCGAGATCGGCATACTGCAAAGCCTGCGCGAAGTGCCCGGCTTTCTCGCTTTTGCGGTGGTATTCCTGCTGCTATTCATGCGCGAACAAAGCGTGGCATTTTACTCATTGCTGGCGCTGGGCATAGGCACCGCGATAACCGGCATGCTACCCAGCGTGATTGGTTTGTATTGCACCACCGTGCTGATGTCGCTCGGTTTCCATTACGCCGAGACTATCCA
>CAXBMV010000127.1:0-7601 GCA_963976575.1 uncultured Gammaproteobacteria bacterium
AAATTTGACAGTCCACAGGTCAGACAGTCCGAGAGCCTCGATACGTTCGGGCATCAGGTTGCCGTGCCAGCTTTGCGGGCCTTCCAGCCAACGTCCCTTGCCACCGGAATCGGCGGTGGTGAAGTTCGCGGAACACTTCTTCAGCGCTTTCCAGTCGGGCAGACCGGGGCATAATCCTTTTTCGACTACCCAGGTAGGAACACCCATTTCTTCGAGCGTGGTCGCTTCGTGGGTTCCGGCGTCGATTACACCACCCTTGGACATGGCGTTATAAAACGATTTGCCGAAGGTGGACTGCCAGACTTCGTGCGAAATGGTCACGTCGCCGTTGCGGATAGACTCGTACACGGCCTGTGAATCGGCGGGTACGTATTCGACGTTATT
This sequence comes from uncultured Gammaproteobacteria bacterium, assembly GCA_963976575.1. Classification (GTDB taxonomy): domain Bacteria; phylum Pseudomonadota; class Gammaproteobacteria. The sequence continues at coordinate 385 of CAXBMV010000127.1, forward strand.
ACCCTGACTCTCGAACATGCCACCGATGACGTAGGCCATAACAATCTGGCTCGACCAGTTGTGAATCGGAATAACAATCGGCGAAGTGCTGTCGGCCCTGGCAAGGCCGGTTGCGCCGAGCAGCGATACGCACCCTGCGAGCGCGAGCGCACGCATTGGTTTAGATTTGAATAACTTCATTTGACTCCTCCACGGAATAGATTTTTATATTAGCTTCCATACATTTTTATAGGCATTGAACTACTTGGAGTTCGATGCAGATAGCAATGAGGCCACAATAGTATACAAATCTGCGAATTTGTAAAGTACCATTGATATACCGATTTTTACCAGCCCGTATACCATGCAGATATGGATGATTTCATTAATTTAATAATGTATATCAGTAAGTTATGGAGTTTATCTGTAGATTGATTGGCGCTACAAGCGTTGAGTCATTAGTATTTGGTTGTCTGATATAAAAATAAAAAGACCAGAAAGATACCAATTATTTGAACCATGTCGCCGCGCCAGATACGGCACGCTATTCGCCGCGCGTATTTTCAAGCCGATCGTGGGTATGTGGATTGCTACCGCTGCAGTCTATGCTGGCCGCAAAGCTCTCACGCAACCCCGCATCCGCTGCCAGCGCGATTGTGATGTCGCAAATATAATAATTATCGCGTTGGTTAACGCCTGGCCTGACGTTTACTTACAGTTGTTTGAGACGTAAAACTAGATACTGGTCGAGTTGCAGTGCATTCGCAGGTTGTTCGGTGGATGGCAGCTGCGCCATCAAATAGAGCAGGGCCTTGCGCCATAAGTCATCGAATTGTTCCCAGAACAGCTGCTTTGCCAGCGGAAAGCGTCGGCCTTCGCCGATTACCAGTGCATAAAACCCAATCGCGTCATCGCTTAACCACTGCGTGGTGACGAATGCCTCCAGAGCCTGGAAATCCTTCAGCGGCGGAATGAGTGGTTTGTTGTCTTCGATCCAGCGCTGCAGCACAGCCAGCAGTAAGGCTGCCTTGTCCGGAAAATGGTTGTATACCGTGGGCTTGGAGACGCCACTTTGCTTTACTACCAGATCGATCGAAGTTCCCTTGAAACCATTGTCGAGGAATATTGGTGTGGCGCAGGCGATGATGAGCTCTTTTTTTGATTTTTGCGCCATGACGGCTTGATTCCGCAGAAAAATTGTGCAAACTATACTAAACCGTTTAGTTAAAGTCATCATTCAATTTATCTCATCGATAAGGAGCCGGGCATGATTCGCAGCGATAATGGCTATTTTGGGGAATTCGGCGGGCGCTATGTGCCGGAAATCCTGTTGCCAGCACTGACCGAACTGGAAGATTTATTTTTCAAACTGCGCGACGACCCTGCCTTCTGGCAGGAATACCTGACACTGACACAGGAGTTCAGTGGCAGGCCGACACCACTGACTCCGCTGCGACGTCTGTCAAAACAGCTAGGCGGTGCACAGATATGGTTGAAGCGCGAAGACTTGAATCATTCAGGTGCGCACAAAATTAACAACGTGCTCGGGCAGGGCTTGTTGGTACAACGCATGGGCAAGCAACGCGTGATCGCCGAAACAGGCGCAGGCCAGCATGGCCTCGCCACCGCAATCATGGCTGCGCGGCTGGGACTCGATGCCACTATCTACATGGGTGCCGAGGATATAGAGCGTCAGTATTCGAATGTTTTCTGGATGCGCCAGTTAGGCTCCAACGTGGTCGGTGTTACCACCGGTGCGCAAACCCTGAAAGAAGCCCTCGACGAAGCCCTGCGCGACTGGGCCGCATCGGTTGAAACGACTCACTATGTGCTAGGAACCGCCTGTGGCCCGGCACCTTTCCCTGAGCTGGTTTCCTATTTCCAGTCGGTGATCAGCGCGGAAATCAAGCAACAGGCACAGGCACAAATGGGCGGTCTGCCCGATGAAGTAATTGCCTGCGTCGGTGGTGGATCCAACGCGATGGGTGCCTTCGCGGCTTTCCTCGAAGACGACGCGGTGGCACTGGTTGGCATAGAGGCCGGTGGACTCAGTCTCAACGATGGTCAACATTCGGTACGCCTGCTCGAAGGTACCGGCGAAACCGGCATCGCTCAGGGTTACAAAACGCTATTCCTGCAAAACGAGGATGGGCAGCTGGGCGACACCCACAGTATCGCCGCCGGACTGGACTACGTCGGCGTCTCGCCGATACTCGCGCACCTGTCACAAACGGGCCGGGTGATACCTGATTCTGCCAGTGATTCCGAGGTCACCGAGGCTTTCAGCCTGTTGATGAAAACGGAAGGTATTATTCCTGCGCTGGAGTCTTCGCACGCGCTCGCCGGTGGCTTCAAGCGCGCCAGGAAGATGCGCCCGGATCAGAATATCGTGATCAATCTAAGTGGCCGCGGCGACAAGGATATATTCAATATTGCGCGTGCTTTTCCGCAGGCCGAATGGACTGGATTCCTGCAACGCGAGGCGCAGCGCTCCACAGAGTTACTGGCCGAACAGGGAGGGCAATAGCCATGTTTCCGAAACAGAATGCAGATTTGCAAATCATGTCGCATGCGGTGGTTGGCTACCCCAGCCTGGAAGAAAACGAAATAGCCATAGCCGGGCTGGCCAGGGCCGGGGTGAAGTTGATCGAACTGCAGGTGCCCTTCAGCGATCCGGTGGCCGATGGTCACACCCTGGTGAACGCCTGTTATGCAGCGCTGAAGCAGGGCGGCTCGGTACGGGCGACTCTGGCGCTGGCGGAAACCGTTTGCGCCCGTCACCCTGAAGTGACTTTTGTTTTGATGAGTTATATCAACCCGTTGTTCCGCTATGGTCTGGAAGCATTGTTTGAGAAGGCCGCCGCGGTCGGCATCAAGGGCATGATTATTCCCGACTGGCCGGTAGAGGAAATCGAGCCATGGTTGCCGAAGCTGGATCAGCTCGGGCTGGCGCCAATTCTTATGGTGACACCAAATACCGCCCCGGCGCGGGTGGAAAAGATAGCCAAAGCCGCGCGTGGCATGATTTATGTGGTGTCGCGCATGGGCGTCACCGGGCACGAGACCCATTGGGGTGAAGTCTTCCAGGACTACATAGCGCGTATTCGCCAGCACACCGACTTACCACTGGCGGTGGGTTTTGGTGTACGTACCATAGCTGATTTGAACGCGCTGCAGGGCAAGGCCGAGGTGGCAGCTTTCTGTTCGCAATATATCGAATGGCAACGCGATGAGGGCAGCGCGGTAGCCGCAGATAAAATGACTGAGTTAATCGGGCAGATGCACTGATATTGCAGCGCCGCGTCGGCACAGTATACTGTTGCGTCGTCGTGTAAGTTGAATCAGCATAGAGCGGGAATCAGGCCATGAATGAACAAATAAAAAATGAGCTGGCGCCAACCGGAGTGTTACGTGTCGCCATCAATCTCGGTAACTTCCTGCTGGTAACCGCGCGTGCGGACAACGGTGAACCCGAAGGTGTGTCTCCCGATATCGGCAAGATTATTGCTGACCGCCTTGCTGTGCCGGTGAAGTACGTGCTTTACGATACTCCGGGTGCGGTAGCCGATGCGGCAACCAATGATGAATGGGATATCGCCAATATCGGTGCCGAACCCGAGCGCGCAAAGACGATAGCCTTTACTACAGCCTATTGCGAAATCGAATCGACCTACCTGGTGCCAGCGGGATCAAAGTTACAAACTGTTGACGAGGTCGATGCCGAAGGCGTGCGTATCGCCGTCTACGGGCGTGCGGCCTTCGGGCTCTGGCTGAGCGACCATATTAAACACGCGGAACTGGTCAAGACCGAGGGTATGGATGCCTCATTCGACCTGTTCGTCGAGCAGGAACTCGATGCACTTGCCGGCCTGCGCACACGCCTGCTCGAGGATGTCAAAAAGCTACCCGGAGCGAGGGTACTCGATGGACAGTTCTCGGCGGTGCAACAGGCTATAGGTACCAGGCCGGATCGGCGCCGGTCGGCTGAATTCTTGCAGGCCTTTGTCGAAGAGGCCAAGTCCAGCGGACTGGTTGCCAGTCTGATCGAAAAGCACGGCGTTGTCGGCCGTTTAACCGTCGCTCCTTAGCGCGGACGCAGCTACCGAATATCAAGGGTCGGGCCTGATGGGCGAGGCCAGAATTCCATAACCGGGACAGAATCATGTCAGTCATCACAGAGCAGTTTCCTTTTCCTTCGCAGCGCATGCCCGCGATGGCGCGCAACATGGTGTCGACCTCGCAGCCGCTGGCGGTTCAGGCGGGTCTGCAGGCGATGCGTGACGGCGGCAATGCAGTGGACGCGGCCATAGCGACAGCGATTACCCTGACCGTGGTCGAGCCGACCATGAACGGCATAGGTGGTGATGCTTTTTGTATTCTCTGGGATGGTAACCGGTTGCATGGGTTGAATGCCTCGGGAAAAAGCCCGGCGGCGGTGAAGGCTTCCGATTTTGCCGGGCTGACGGAAATGCCACATCTGGGCTGGGACACAGTCACCGTGCCGGGAGCGGTAAGTGCCTGGGTGGCGCTCTCCGAAAAATTCGGCAAGCTGCCTTTTGAGCGTCTCTTCGAAGCGGCGCTGCACTATGCCGACGAGGGTTTCATGGTTCCCCCGGTAAGCGCAAGACTGTGGTCGCAGGCACCGGAAGCCTATAAGGACTACAAAGACTTTGGTGTATTTCTGCCCGGCGGCAAGGCACCGCGCGTGGGAGAATTGTTTCGCCTGCCCGAGCAGGCCCGCACGCTGGAGAAAATCGCGCAAAGCAAGGGCGAGTCTTTTTACCGGGGCGAGTTGGCGGAACGATTTATCGCCGCTTCGCAGGAGGCAGGTGCAAAGTTCACCATGGAAGACCTGAGCAGTCATAGCGCCGACTGGGTCGAGCTGATTTCACAGCAATACCACGGCTACGAATTACACGAAATACCGCCCAATGGCCAGGGCCTGGCTGCGTTGATCATGCTGGGAATACTCGAATACACCGATATCAGCAAGTTCGCCATGGACTCCGCCGATGCGCTGCATTGCCAGCTGGAAGCGATGAAACTTGCTTTTGCCGATCTTCATCGCTACGTCTCTGACCCTGATTATCTTGATGTGGATATCCGTGAGCTACTGGAGCCTGAATATCTTGAAGCCCGCGCCAGCCTGATCGATATGACCAGTGCCGGCAATCCCGGCCACGGCAAGACGAAGGACAGCGGTACCGTCAACCTGACTACCGCCGATGCCTCCGGCATGATGGTGTCTTATATCCAGAGTAATTACGATAGTTTCGGCTCCGGCATAGTCATTCCAGGAACCGGGATCGCATTGCATAACCGTGGTACCGATTTTTCTCTTCAGGAAGGACATCCGAACCAGATTGGCGGCGGCAAGCGGCCTTTCCACACGATCATCCCGGCCTTTTTGACACAGGATGGCAAACCGTTGATGAGTTTCGGCGTCATGGGCGGCGATATGCAGGCGCAGGGACATGCGCAAATGGTGCTACGCGTTTGTGATTACGGCATGAATCCGCAGGCGGCCAGTGACGCACCGCGCTGGCGCGTCGAGAAAGGTAACCTGGTGAACATGGAAAAAGGCTTCGATGAGGGCGTCATCGCAGAGTTGAAAAGACGCGGACACGACATCGCCGATTACAACGACGAACAGATATTCAGCATGGGTGGCGCTCAACTGATCAAGAAAACCGAGGCCGGCTATATCGGCGGCTCAGACCACAGAAAAGATGGCATAGCGGCGGGCTTTTGAGCCTGGGCTATCTTGTATAACGCGCACAGCAATCTTCCACTCGCCACCACCCTCAGCCAACTAGAGGAAGCCGCGGCATGCCCCTTCGATAGCGCAAGGCCTATCCCGGCCGCATTGAATCATGCGCAGGCATTTCACCAGCACGAACAACAGGCAGTGTTTTCGCAGGAGTGGGTCTGTGTCGGTCGAGCCGATGAAGTACCTGAGCCCGGGGATTATCTGACGCACCAGATTTCGGAGACGCCGGTGCTGCTGGTGCGCCAGCAGGATGGCAGCCTGAAGGCCTTTGTCAACGCCTGCGCGCATCGTTTTGCCTGCCTGATGCCTGCGCAAAAAGGCAGCGCGAAACGTTTCACCTGCCGCTACCACGCCTGGACCTACGATTGCAGCGGGCAGCTGTTACGCGCGCCAGGCATGGAAATGAAAACCGGTTTCGATGTGTCTCGGCATCGCCTGCGCCCGTTGCACTGCAGCAGCTGGGAAGGATTCGTCTATGTCACGCTGGCTGAACAGCCGCGCAGTGATCCGGCGACTTCACTGGCGCCGCTGCGCGAGCAGATCGTCGGTCGTTTCGATATGGCCTGTTACCAGACTGTGATGCGCGAAAGCATGGTCTGGGATGCCAACTGGAAAAATCTGGTGGAGAATTTCACCGAGAGTTATCACGTGCCGGTGGTGCATCGCAAGACCTTTGCCAAGCACAACAAGCCGTTGCAGGACTATGTCTGCGGCGAAGACAGCGACTACTACTGCTATCACCGCGCCACCCAGCCCGAAGACAGCGGGTCGGGCGCGGCGCATGCGGACAATCATCGCCTCGAAGGCGAATGGCGTCGCATGATGGTGGATTTCTGCGTATTTCCCTCCCACCTGGTGACCTTGATGCCGGATTACCTCTGGTATATTTCGGTGCAACCGCAGGGAAGCGACCGCATGCTGGCAAGCTGGGGCGTGGCGGTGCCACCCGAAGTGCTGGCCGATATCGGCGATGCGCAATACGAAAGCTGGCAGGCTGAATTCAAACGCTATATTGAAGTCGCTAATGATGAAGACAAGGACTTGGTGCAGGCGCTGCACCAGGGTAGTGCTTCGGCGATACTGCCCGAAGGCACATACCATCCGATTGAACGAAACCTGTGGCAATTCACCCGCTACCTGGCGCGGGTTTGCGCGAAGTAAGCGGCAGTAGCTGAACGCGCTTCAGTCTTTTTCCGAGTCGATAGATTCCATCAAGGCATCGGTATAACGCCGACCATGCACCGTCTCTTCATTGATCAACTGGTCGAGTTGTTCGACCACCGCATCGTCCAGCTCGATATCGCCCGCCGCCGCATTTTCGCTCATGTAGTCGATATGTTTGGTGCCCGGAATCGGCACCAGTTCGCCTGGTTGTGCCAGCAGCCAGGCCAGTGCCAGCTGGGCCATGCTGCAATTCTGTGTCTCGGCTATTTTTGCAAACCCGACCAGCAATTTGCGATTTTCGGCA
>CAXBMV010000128.1:0-7531 GCA_963976575.1 uncultured Gammaproteobacteria bacterium
TAACAATCGCGTCGGCTTCCAGCCGAAAAACGGCCAGAAAGTGCTGGTTCGTGCACAGGCCACGCTCTACGAGGCCCGCGGCGAGTACCAACTGGTAGTCGAACATCTCGAAGACGCCGGTGTCGGCGAGTTGATGCGACGCTACGAGCAACTGAAGGCGAAGCTGGATGCCGAGGGCCTGTTCAGTAGCGCGACGAAAAAAACCATCCCTCTATTCCCGCAAAAAATTGCATTGATCACCTCGACTACCGGCGCAGCCATACGCGACGTGCTTTCGGTCATCGCCAGGCGCGCACCGCACATCCCGGTGGTGGTTTTCGCCACGCCGGTACAGGGTGAAACCGCGGCCGTACAAATCCGGCGCGCCTTGCAACAGGCCATAGCCTACGGCGAATGCGACCTGATCCTGCTGGTGCGCGGTGGCGGCTCTCTGGAAGACCTGTGGTGTTTCAACGACGAGGCACTGGCGCGCGATATCGCCGCCTGCCCCATCGCATTGGTCACCGGCATAGGCCACGAAATCGATTTCACCATCGCCGACTTCGTCGCCGACCTGCGCGCACCCACACCCTCGGTGGCCGCAGAAAACGCGACCCCGGATCGCAACGAGCTGATGCAGGGCATAGACGATCGTGTTGCGCGACTGCATGGCTTGCTCAACCGACGCATGCAGCAATCGCGCGAGCACCTCGCCTACTTGTTGAGAAGCCTCGACCAGCAACACCCGAGGCGACAAATGCTGCAACTGCGCCTGCGCCTGCTGCACGCCAACGCGAGTCTGCAGGATCGCATCGCCAGTCGCCTCGCCCGCGAAAACCATCGTTATGCACAAACCCGGGCACGCCTGCTACAGCTCAGCCCGCTTTTACGGGTACGCCAGTATCGCGAGCGCCTGCAGCGCCTCGGCGAGTTGCAACAGGCGGCCGTGCAGCAAAAGCTGGTCAAGGCGCGCCACCAACTTGCACTGCTGGCGCGCTCGCTGGATAACCTGAGCCCGTTGCAAACTCTGGCGCGAGGTTTTGCCACGGTCAGCAAACAGGGCAAGCTGGTCAGCTCGGTGAAACAATTGAGCAGCGGCGATGATATCGAGATTAGACTCAGCGACGGCAGCAAACCCGGCCGCGTTCTTTGATCGATCCAGCCCTGTATTTCATCCTGCCGCTGGCGCTGGCGGCTTTCTTCCTCAAGGGTCTGGCTACCTTCGGCGCCGCTATAGTGCTGGTACCACTGGCGGCGCTGGTGGTCGGGGTGAAGGAAATCGTGCTGGTGATGGCCTTTCTCGACCTGATCAGCAATGCCATGCTATACCGGCCGCGCAAAAGCCATTTCCGCGACCCTTACCTGATCGGCATGACCCTGCTTATGATGGTCGGCGTCGCTATCGGCGGCCTGTTACTGCGTTTCCTGCCGGCCGACCAGTTTAAACTGATTTTCGCCGCAATCCTGATTCCACTCGGATTTTTCATGATCGTAACCAGCTTTTTCAAGCCAGTGATTACGCAGGCAAACGAGGCCCCGCATAAAAGCTCGCGACTCGACCGTGGTATAGCGCTGGCCTCTGGTTGCATGGGCGGCCTGTCCGGATTGACTGGCCCGGTGCTTGCCTGGTATTTGAACCTGCGTTTCAGCAAGCAGGTTTTCCGCGACATCATGATCCCACTGCTACTGGTATCGGCCTGCGCGCGCCTGCTCACCTACGGCCTCAGCGGTGCCTTCGAAGCCAGCATTATTCCTATCGTGTTACTCGCCATTCCCGGTCTGCTGATCGGCACCTGGCTTGGCAATCGACTATTCTTCAAGATTTCGCAGCAGTGGTTTGGCGTCGTCATCGGCGCTTTGATTTCCGCCTCGGGTGTGAAACTGCTGACGCGCTAACAGGGACGCAGGATAAATTATTTCCTCTCGCAGGGGCGCTGTGATATATACGGGCCTCTTTTCTTTCCGCCAACCAGGGTAAAACCATGCTCGAGCAAGCGCGCCAGCGAACCATTGAATTTCAATCGCGATTGCGCGATGCCGGCATCGATCTTGCGATCATTACCGACGAATCCTCGATCGCTTACCTGGCCGGTTTCTGGGGCTATCTCTCGGTTGAATTCGGCCGTCCCACCTTTTTGCTGGTTCGCCCCGATGCGCCGCCACGGGTGATCACGCCCTTGATGGAAAGTGAAATGGTCTCGGCGATGACCTGGGTGGACGACATCGCCACCTGGGAAGACTCGGGTCAGCGCCGTTGGGAAAACGTGCTGGGTGAAGCCATCGGCGACAAACCTGGCAGGATAGGCGTAGAAAAAGCAGCCCTGCCGCCGATAGTACGCAACTGGTTCGACGATCAAATGCCCGGCCTTGAATTACACAACATCGCGCCGCTGCTCGGCGAAATGCGCATGATCAAGTCCGCTGAAGAAATCATGGTGATGAAACAGGCCGGCGAAATCGCCGCAGCGATGATGCAGGCAGCCGAGGATGCGCTGGGGGAAGGCCGACCCGAATACGAGGCCGCACTGGCGGTCATAAACGCCGGCACGCGCAAAGCCGCCGGCTTCCTCACCGCGAAAGGCTGGGAAGCCTTCGTTTCGCCGATGATCCACAACCTGCAAATCATGCAGTCCGGCCGCGACACTTCCATGGTGCACCGCCGCGCCAGCGTGAAGCCGCTGCAAAAAGGCGACCCGGTGTACTTTTGCTTTTGCAACATGGCCCAGTTCAAGCAATACAAGCTCGGCTTCGATCGCATGTTTTTCATCAAGGAACTGAGCGACGAGGCCGCCGAGGTGCAGCAAACCGCGATAGACGCGCAACAGGCCGCGATAGCGGTCATGCGCCCAGGCGTCAGCGCGGAATCGGTGGCCGAAGCGGCCAACGAGGTGTACCGTGAGCGCGGCTACGCCACCGGCTACCGCACCGGTCGCTCGATCGGCATGGCTTACCTCGAATCACCGGAGCTAAAACAGGGCGACAAAACCCTGTTGCAGGCCGGCATGACCTTCGCCGTCGATGGCGGCATTTCGGTGGATGGCAGGCTCGGCGGTCGCATCGGCGATTCGGTCGTAGTCACCGATAGCGGCAGCGAATACATTACCGAGTACCCACGCAAAATCATTACTGTTAATCGTTAACCTGGAGCAATTATGAGCATCACCCGCAAGCATACCAACCAACGCATGAGCCAACTGGTCATCCATGGCGACACCGTTTATCTGGCCGGCCAGGTAGCCGCCGACGGCAACGCCGATATCGGCGTACAGACACAACAGGTGCTCGACAAGATCGATGCGCTGCTGGCCGAAGCCGGCAGCGACAAGACGAAAATCCTGTCCGCGCAAATCTGGCTTAGCAGCATCGCCCATTTCGCCGCGATGAACGAAGTCTGGGATGCCTGGGTTCCCGAAGGTCATGCACCGGGGCGTGCCTGCATCGAAGCGCGACTGGCCTCACCCGCCCTGCTCGTCGAGATTGGCATAGTCGCAGCGTGCTAAACAGCGCGGTGATTTGGGAGTAAACCCAGTGAAGCCGGTCGATATTCTGCTGGCGATCATGGTCGCCATCATCTGGGGCATGGGCTTCATCGTCGCCAAGTCGGCGATGTCGCATTTTTCGCCTATCCTGCTGATGGCGCTACGTTTCAGCCTGACCGCGCTGTGTCTGATCTGGTTTTATCGCCCGCCTTCCGGAGTCTATAAACAACTTTTCTGGATTTCCCTGATCAGCGCGGCGCTGCAATACAGCCTCACTTTCAACGGCGTGCGCGGCATCGATGCCTCCACCGCGGCCCTGCTGGTGCAGCTGGAAGTACCCTTCGGGCTGATCATGGCCTGGCTGGTGCTGGGCGACAAGATTTCGCTGAAACAGGCGATCGGCATAGTCATATCCTTTGCCGGCGCAATGCTCATCATCGGCGAGCCCAAACTCTCCGGCGACCTGATCTACGCCTTCATGGTCATAGGCGGCGCCTTCACCTGGGCGATAGGGCAAATCATGATCAAAAAGCTGGGCCAGCTCGGCGGTTTCAAGCTCATTTGCGGTGTCGCCATGTTTGCCGCACCGCAATTGTTCATCGCTTCGTTTCTGTTCGAATCCAATCAATGGCAGCAGGTACAGAGCGCCTCGCTGGGCTCCTGGTCTGCGGTGGTTTACCTCGGCCTGGTCATGACCGCGCTGGCCTACGGCCTGTGGTACCACCTGCTCGGCAATTACAAGGTCAACCAGGTCATGCCATTCCTGTTATTGCTGCCGGTCACATCGGTTTGCGGTGGAATTTTCTTCCTTGACGAAGTGCTCACCGTGAAAATCGCGCTGGGTGGTTTGTTGGCAATGATCGGCGTCGCCGTAATCACCGTACAGCGACGTCAGCTACCTCAACCAGTTTGATGTTGTGAGCCAGTTCTTCAACCAGATTGACCAGCAGGCCGCGGATGCCTTCGCAGCGCAGGGTGCGATATGCCTGCGCGGCGCCTTTGTCGACTGGATAGACTTGTTGCGCGAAGGAGTGGAACGCAACCTGGCGCATCCCGGCCCTTATTTTTCCGACAATGTCAGCGCGGATGGCCAGGGTCGTTTCTGGGATGACTATTGCAACTGGCAACGCATCCCCGAATTCGAGCAATTCATCCGCGAATCCAGCGCCGCCGAACTGGCCGCAGCGGTGATGCGCTCCGGGCAGGCACAATTTTACCACGACCATGTGCTGGTCAAGGAACCCGATACCGCCAAGGCAACACCATGGCACCAGGACATGCCTTACTACTTTGTCGATGGTATGCAAAATGTCAGTTTCTGGTTGCCGCTGGATCCGGTATCAAAATCGCAAACCCTGCGCCTGGTGGCAGGCTCGAATCTCTGGCCGAAACTGGTATTGCCGGTGAAGTGGCTGGACGACGCCGATTTCTACGGCGCACAAAACGATGACTATATGAGGCTGCCGGCTCTGGACGACGACGCCTCGGGCGAGACCATCCTCGAATGGGAAATGCAGCCGGGCGACGCGGTATTGTTCAATTACCGCACCGTGCACGGCGCGCGCGGTAACCTGCAGGCACAACGCCGGCGCGCCTTTTCGATGCGCTGGGTCGGTGATGATGCGCGCTACATCGAACGCCCGGGCAGCACGTCGCCACCCTTCCCCGGCCACGGCATGCACAATGGCGACAGGCTGCGCGAAGACTGGTTTCCGACCCTGTGGCCGAAACCACGCAAAACAGAACTGAAGGACGAGTCATGAGTAACCCTGTACTGGTACATACTTATCGCGGCGACCTGGTGGAAACCCGCCATCGCGGCGCGGTTGCGGTATGCGACCCTGCCGGGCGCATCGTCGAATCCTGGGGAGACATCGACGCGCTGGTGTACCCACGCTCGGCGGTGAAGGCGCTGCAGGCCCTGCCGTTGGTCGAGTCCGGCGCTGCCGATCACTTCAATCTGAGTCAGGCCGAACTGGCGCTGGCCTGCTCTTCGCACAGCGGCGAAGTGGTACACACCGATAGCGTCAGCCAATGGCTGCAACGCATCGGCCTCGACGGCGACCACCTCGAATGTGGCGCGCACATGCCTTACCACAAGGATACCGCCGACGGCATGCTGCGCGAGCAGCGTAATCCCTGCCGCATACATAATAATTGCTCCGGCAAACACAGCGGCATGTTGACCACTTCGCAGTATCTCGGCGAAACATTGCAGGGTTACATAGACCGCGAGCACCCGGCGCAACAGCGCTGGTTTGACTCGCTAGGCCAGATGGCAGGCGTCGACCTGCGCGCACAACCCTGGAGTCGGGACGGCTGTGGCATCCCGGTCATCGCCATGCCCTTGCGTAGCATCGCTACGGCCTTCGCCCGCTTTGCGGTGCCCGACGATCTTGCCCAGCCACGCGCCGAGGCGGTCGACCGGCTCGCCGCTGCGATTGCCGCGAATCCCTATATGGTGGCCGGCAGCGAGCGCCTGTGTACCAAAATCATGGAATTAACCGGCAGGCGCGTGATGGTGAAGACCGGTGCCGATGGCGTTTACACCGCCGCACTGCCCCAGTTGCGACTGGGCATAGCGCTAAAAATCGACGATGGACTGGGTGAAGCCGCGCAGGTGGCATTACTGGAAACCCTGATCAGGATCGGCGCATTGCATGAGGATGAACTGGAAGCGCTGACGCATAATTCGCGTATGCCGATCACCAATACCATCGGCATAGTCACCGGACATCGCCAGGCCAGCTGCAGCTGGTAGACCGCCGGCTTGGGCGGACCCGGTTCAGGGGGTACACTCGGCGGGTTATGAAACGATACGGACACTGCCTGATTGCGATCATGGTGATTTCAGCCATGCTGCCCGCCGCCGCTGGCGACCTGCCAGCCGCCTACTCCCTGTTCGACAGGCTATTCTCCAAACCTGCCGCCAATGGCTACGAATATCAGGTTCCGTTTCCTTTCGAAAAACTCATCGAACATATCCAGCAGGAAGTTTACGACGGATCCAGCGATGGTCTGGTCGGGGTTATGATCCCGCGCGGCCGTTCGCTGCAACGCGAGGCGGCAAAACCCGACTACTACCGCTTTCCGCGCATTGTTATCGCGCTGGACCGCGAATCCCCCCGCCCGATTGCGGTGAAAAACCGTCTTTTTCTCGGCTATCAGGAAAAGGCCGAAGCCATAGAAGTCATCAGTTACAACGACGTCGAGGGACGTTTCGAGTTCCAGGTGGTGGAAGACTACGCCGCCGGCAAGACGCCCAAAGTGCGCTACGCCAGCCGACGCCTGTGCAGCAGTTGCCACCAGAACTCGGCCACCATTTACGCCCGACCGTTATGGCGCGAAAGCAATTTCAACCCGAAGGTGGCGGCGCTACTCGGTGAATTCCAGTCCAGCTACCACGGCATATCCACCGACACCCACAGCGGCGACTCCGGCCGCTTCGATCTCGCCACCGATCAGGCCAACCTGCTCGGGGCCTATCAACAGGTCTGGCAAAAGGGTTGCGAGGCAAGCGCGCTTGCGCAAAGCAACCGCCGCTGTCGCGCCGCGTTCTTTCTCGCGGCTCTGCAGGAAGCCATGGCGACGGTACCGCGTGCGCGTTTCCAGAGCCGGCTGATCGAACAGAATTTAATGCCCTTGTTGCAAGCCAACTGGGCCTCGCGATGGCCACAGGGTATGCCGGTGCACAGCGGCGATATCGATGATCGCAGGCCAATGCTGAACTCAGACATTGACCTGCTACCGCCGCAGAAGGACCCGATCAGCCTGCGCGCGCCGCTGGCGCACTGGTCTTATCGCTCCGCCGCGCTGCGCAGCATCGCCGGGCTGGGTGAAAACTTCATCCTCAAAACCGACCTGCAAGCACTCAACGACAAGCTTTATACGCTCGCAGCAAAGGCGCTTCTACCCGGGCAAATGCAACATGGCAACTGTGCCATCGACTGGCCGCTGGCATTTGCACAGGATCAGTGGATTAGCATTTCCTGTCTGCTCGGCGATGTCGACCAGGGCCAGATCGAGATCAGCGGTGATCTCCATGTCCAGGCCGGTGGACAGATCAGCCGCGA
>CAXBMV010000129.1:0-7529 GCA_963976575.1 uncultured Gammaproteobacteria bacterium
GAACTACATCTCCGACGAAGAGGCCAAGGCGCTGGGCGCAGATTTGCTGCTACATAAGAAATTCAAGGGCAAGATCGGTGGCTGGGGTGGCGACTGGGCCAACCGTGCCTGGTTTGGTGCGCTGCAGTCCAACCAGGATCCAAACAATATCCAGGATTGGGACGCGGTCTGGGACAAGGTGCGTGAGCACCGCGGCCTGGTAGCGAAATACTGGAGTTCGGGTGCCGAGTTGATGGACCTGCTCGCCAAGGAAGAGATTTACATCACCGAGGGCTGGTCCGGACGTATCGCCGCGCTGCAGGAGCAGGGCCACCCGATCGGCTATATCGATCCCACCAACGGGCTCGCCTGGATGGAAACCATGTTCGTGCTGAAGGGCTCTCCCTTGTTCGAAGCCGAGCAGTTGATCAACTTCATGCTCGACCCGGCCACCTCGATTGCGGTTGCCGAAGGTCAGAAGTATCCGTCAGCGCTCGATCCAACCATTGTGCCTATGACCGATATGATCAAGAAGCTGCCGGCATTCGATGCCACCGGCAAGCTCGAAGGCCTGGTATTTCGTGATCCGTCGAAATGGAATCCGGTGGAGAAGGAGCAATCCAAGGCCTGGAACCGGGTCAAGAAAGGGGCCTGATCGAAGCCTCGCCAATAGCGGGCCGGCCCCAGGGTCGGCTCGCTAGCTCGAATTATTTCAGGAAACTCTGCCAAGTCAGGATGACTTATGCAGAGCTTCATTAAAGTTAAAGCCCGGAGTTAACAGTTATGGCAGGCGTTGAACTGAAAGCGGTGAAGAAAGCCTTCGGCTCGGTGATCGCGGTGGAGGAAACCGACGTGATCTTCGAGGAAGGTTCGTTTACCACCTTGCTGGGACCCTCGGGCTGTGGCAAGACCACGATATTACGCATGATCGCGGGCCTCGAGACTGTCACTTCCGGCGATATATTCATCGGCGACAAGCGTGTTAACGATGTCCCCGTGCACAAGCGCAACCTGGGCCTGGTATTTCAGAACTACGCCCTGTTCCCGCACAAGACCATTGGCGAAAACATCGCCTTTGGCCTCAAATACCGCGATGTCAACAAGACGGACGCGCAGCGCAAGGTCAAGGAAGCGCTCGATGTCGTGCGTCTGCCCGGGGTCGAGGATCGCTACCCGACTCAACTCTCCGGCGGGCAGCAACAGCGCATCGCGCTGGCACGGGCTATCGTCATAGAACCGGATGTTTTGCTGCTCGACGAACCGCTGTCGGCGCTGGATGCCAACCTGCGCGAAGACATGCGTGTGGAATTGACCTCAATCCAGAACCGCATCGGCGTGACCACCATATTCGTCACCCACGATCAATCCGAAGCGCTCGCCATGTCTGATAAAATCGTCGTCATGAGCGCAGGCAAGGTCCAGCAAATCGGTACCCCGCAAGAGGTTTACAACAAACCGGCCAGCGAGTTCGTGGCCGGCTTTCTCGGTGCAGCCAACCTGCTCGACGCCGCTGTCAAGGATGTCAACGACGAACAGGTGACAGTCGAAACCGCTTATTTCGGCGGGCTTTCGGTGGCCAGGCACGGAAGCGGCCGGTTTGCCGGCGGAGACAGTGCCAGGCTGGTGGCGCGCGCGGAAAAGATCAGGCTGGCCTCGCCGGGCACGACAGCCGCGGATGAAGTCTCGGCGCCCGGCAAGATCGAGGCTGTCGACTACCAGGGACAGATGGTGCGCTATTTCGTGCGCATCGATGATTTGCAATTGCAGGTGATCGCAACCATCGAGGAGCAGCCATACACCAGAGGTACGCCGGTCGAAGTCTGTATTCGTCCGCGCGATTGCGTCGTATTACCTGTAGAGGGAGTCCGCTAGTCAATGAGTGAACCGTCCAAGCTGTTTTATCAATCTCGCCTGCGTCGCCCTCTGCTTGACCGCGCCGAGGGTGTTTACATGTGGGATCAAGACGGCAAGCGCTATCTTGACGGATCTTCGGGCGCGATGGTCAGCAACATAGGCCACTCGAATGCCAACGTGCTCCAGGCGATGCGCCAACAAATGGAAAAATCGACCTTCGGCTATCGACTGCACTTCGAGACCGATGCTTCTGAGGCGCTCGCCGAAAAGCTGGCGCAGATCAGCCCGCCAGGCCTCGAGCGCTGTTTTTTCGTCTCGGGTGGATCGGAGGCGGTGGAAAGCACGATCAAGCTTGCGCGCCAGTACGCACTCGCCATCGGCCAGCCAAAGCGCTGGAAAATTATCTCGCGCCAGCCCAGCTATCACGGTTGCACCCTGGGTGCGCTCGCCATCACCGGCTATACGACACTGGTGCAGCCGTTTGCGCCGATGATGCAGTTGATGCCGAAAATACCGGCGCCGCGCGCCTACCTCGATGGCCTCAGTCTCGATGACCCGGCCACGGGACTGCATTACGCCGACATGCTGGAGGCCAAAATTCAGGCCGAAGGAGCCGAATCGGTGCTCGCCTTTATCGTTGAGCCAGTCGGCGGCGCCTCTACCGGCGCGCTGGTTCCACCAGCCGGATACATGACTCGTATCCGCGAAATCTGCGATCGCCACGGCGTATTGCTGATCCACGATGAAGTCATGAGCGGCGGTGGTCGCACCGGCAAGTTCTTCGCCTCCGATCACTGGGACGGGCCACCCGACCTGATCGCGATATCGAAGGGTTTCGGCGCGGGTTACATGCCGCTGGGTGCGATGATCGCGCACGAGCGCATCGTCGAGGCGGTGCTCGATGCCGGCGGTTTCGCGCATGGTTACACCTATGCCGGCAACCCGCTCGCCTGCACAGCCGGGATCGCGGTAATTAAAGAAATCGAGGAAAACTCGATGATGGAGAATACCGTTGCCACCGGCGCGTTGTTGAAAGCTCGACTCGAGGAACTGATGCAGCGCCATGAAATGATTGGCGATGTTCGCGGGATGGGTTTGTTGCTTGCCTTCGAGCTGGTGTCGGATCGAGAAACCATGGCGCCGCTACCGGCCGGGCTCAATGCCTTCAATCGGCTGGTCGATATTGCCTATGATAACGGATTGATCATTTACTCCCGGCGCACCCGCGATGGCATCGAGGGGGATCATTTCCTCGTCTGCCCGCCGATGATTTCTACCGCCGAACACGTAGACGAAATCATCGAAAAGCTGGATAAATCCTTGCAGCAGTTCAGTGATGAAACAAGCAAGCCATAGGATGGTTATTCAATGAGCAAAGTCATTATTACCTGTGCCATCACCGGTTCGATCCACACGCCGACGATGACGCCGCACCTGCCGATAACGGCGCAGCAAATCATCCAGCATTCGCTGGACGCGGTCGAAGCGGGCGCGTCGATCCTGCACCTGCACGCGCGTGACCCGGCGGACGGTCGCCCCTCTGCCAGCGCCGACCACTTCATGGCGTTTCTGAAACCAATCCGGCAACAGACCGATGCAGTGCTCAACCTGACCACCGGTGGTAGCGCGACCATGAGCCTGGAGCAACGCCTCGAAGGCCCCATGCTGGCCGAACCTGAAATGTGTTCGTTGAACATGGGCTCGATGAATTTCGCGCTTTATCCAGCGGCGGAACGTTTCAGCGACTGGAAATACGAGTGGGAAAAGCCCTTCCTGGAAAACTCGGATGACCTGGTGTTTAAAAACACACCGCGCGATATAGCTCACGTATTAACCGAGCTGGGTGAAAAACGCGGTGCGCGTTTCGAGTTCGAATGTTACGACGTGGGTCATCTCTACATGTTGCGCCATTTTGTCGATCGGGGACTTGCACCGGCACCATTATTCATCCAGTTTGTATTCGGTGTGCTTGGTGGCATTGGCGCCGACGCGGAAAACCTGATGCATATGAAACGCATGGCCGACAAGTTGTTTGGTGACGACTACCGCTTCTCGGTGCTGGCCGCCGGTCGCCACCAGATACCCTTTGCCACCATGGCCGCAGCCATGGGCGGAAATGTCAGGGTCGGCCTCGAAGACAGTATTTTTATCGGCAAGGGCAAACTGGCGCAATCGAACGCCGAGCAGGTGCGCAAGATCCGGGCGATCGTCCAAGAGCTCGGGCACGAAGTGGCGAGCCCCGCCGAGGTACGCGATATACTTGGACTAAAGGGGCTTGAGAAGGTAGCTTTCTAGAACATGTCCAGGGTGACCATCAGATTGGCCGAGGCGCAGGACGCCGCTCGTTTGAACGATGCGCTGCGCGAACTTTCGAAAGACTTGAACGATGTCCATCGTGCCAGTAACGAAGACGTCGCAAAGGCGGGTTTTGGGTCGGCACCCAGTTTTTCGGCGTTGCTGGCCGAGCTCGACGGTGGCGTCGTCGGTGTCGCTCTGTACTCGTCATTTTTTTCCACCACGCGTGGCGCACCGGGCGTATTTGTTTCTGATTTATGGGTTGCACAATCGCAACGAGGATCGGGGGTTGCGCGCCGGCTGCTGTCTGCCGTTTGTGATTCCGCCGCGCAGCAGTGGGGCGCCGCTTTTCTGCGCCTGAACGTTTACCACCACAATGAGGCGGCCATAGCTGCCTATGAAAAACTGGGCTTTGACACCGATCTCCACGAGAGAGTGATGACGCTGGGCATCGATAATTTTGATATTTTGAGAGTAAATGCATGAAGGCGATATACGATAACCGGCAACGCAGCCATCATCCGAAAAATTTCATGGCCAACGGTGTGCGCCTGGAAAGCCCGGAAGTGCCTGCCCGCATCGATGCTTTGCAGGCTGCTGCACTGGCCGCGGG
The DNA here is from genome assembly GCA_963976575.1 of uncultured Gammaproteobacteria bacterium. Taxonomy (GTDB): domain Bacteria; phylum Pseudomonadota; class Gammaproteobacteria. Next base: position 4,742 of record CAXBMV010000129.1, read on the forward strand.
TTGTGAATTTAGCGAGGCGACAGATTTTGGCCTGGGCCCGATCGCGGCAATCCATTCCAGCGAGTATCTGCATTTTCTGAAGACGATCTATACCCGCTGGCAACGCATGCCAAATGCCGCCGATGAAGTGATCCCGAATATTCACCCCGACAAACGAACCGTAAGCTACCCCAAATCGGCCGTTGGCCAGGCTGGATTTCACCAGATGGATACGGCCTGCCCCATTGGCGAGGGCACCTGGGAAAGCGCCTACTGGTCAGCACAGTCAGCCTTAACCGGTGCCGGGTTGATCATCGGCGGTGAGGCTGCGGCCTACGCGCTTTGTCGCCCGCCCGGGCATCACGCATTCGCCGACCTTGCCGGTGGGTTTTGTTTCATCAATAGCGCGGCGGTCGCCGCCGAACACTTGCTGCGTGCCGGCAAGCGTCCCGCGATACTCGATGTCGACGTGCACCATGGTAACGGTACCCAGTCTATTTTCTATGCGCGCGGCGATGTGCTGACGATTTCGATCCATGCCGACCCGGTGCGTTTTTACCCATTTTTCTGGGGACATGCACAGGAGCGCGGCGAAGATGCCGGCCTGGGGGAGAATCTGAATCTGCCGCTGGAACGAGGTATCGCCGACGACGATTATCTGAAGACACTGGATATCGCTATCGAGCGAATAGCGTCATCCGGTGCGGATGTACTGGTGATAGCGCTGGGGCTGGATGCTCACGAAAATGACCCGCTCAAGGGGCTGGCGATTACCACCGCTGGCTTTGGTCGTATCGGCAAGGCGATCGCGGCCATCGGGCTGCCAACGCTACTGGTACAGGAAGGCGGATACCTGTCCGATCAACTGGGTGACAATCTCGGCAGTTTTATCAGTGGGTTTGGTGGGTAAAAAAACTGGGACAGGTCCCAGAAACAGGACTATTCCCGATTCAATATATCTGTCCCGTTTTTATGGAATGTCGTCTCTTAAATAAAAAGCAACGTCATCCCGGGGACATAAATAGGTTACAGACCACGTTTTCTTCGGTCGTATCATCAAGAAACTGCGCCAGATCTATTTACAATATGCAAAAAGAAGCAACGTCATCCCGGAAGCCGCGTAGCGGCTGTCCGGGATCTCAAAACGTCTGGCGCGTCATTCGTGCGGAGATCCCGGACAACGCCTGCGGCGTTTCCGGGATGACGTTCAGTTATTTAGGATAGACTCAAAAAAAAGGCTATCAGCGAGGGACACACGCTTTCCATCCGGCCTGAATATTTACGATTCAATCGATCTGTCCCGTTTTTTGCGGAATGTTACTCCTCACCAAAAAAGACAACGTCATCCCGGAATCTGCGCAGCAGATATCCGGGATCTCCAGAAGATTCGCGTCATTCGTGCGGAGATCCCGGACAACGCCTGCGGCGTTTCCGGGATGACGTTCAGTTATTTAGGATAGACTCAAAAAAAAGGCTATCAGCGAGGGACACACGCTTTCCATCCGGCCTGAATATTTACGATTCAATCGATCTGTCCCGTTTTTTGCGGAATGTTACTCCTCACCAAAAAAGACAACGTCATCCCGGAATCTGCGCAGCAGATATCCGGGATCTCCAGAAGGTTCGCGTCATTCGTGCGGAGATCCCGGACAATGCCTGCGGCGTTTCCGGGATGACGTTCTGTTCTTAAGGGTTAATCCAGATATATAAACACCTCCGTCGTCCCGGGATGACGTTCTGTTCTTAAGGGTTAACCCTAATATATAAACACCCCCGTCGTCCCGGGATGACGTTCTGTTCTTAAGGGTTAGCCCAAATTTATAAACACCTCCGTCGTCCTGGAATGACGTTCTGTTGTTAAGGGTTCACTCAAATATATAAATATTTCCGTCATCCCGGAAGCCGCGTAGCGGCTGTCCGGGATCTTGTTATGGTGCCGTCGCGACTTGATTTTCTCCCCAATTAGGCTAGTTTCCAGTAATGCGATAGAGAATAAGAAAACCAATAGTACGAAGTTCGGAGGTGTCCATGCGGTTTGATACTGAGCAACTGTCCATCACGGAAACATCGCTTTCCAGCTATTTCAGCAAGCGACTGAATCGCTACGCCCGGCGTTTTAAGCCACCACCCCACGAAGATACCTGCTGGTACCTCGGCAGCTTGCTGGAGCGATTCGGCCGCAGCGAACAGTTATTTTCCTACCAGGACGAGCAGATGCTGTTGCGACCGCTGGCGTTGTTGTATGCCGACGCAATCGAAGCGAATAACGAAAGAGAGCGTTGTCTGCTGTTGCAACAACTGGGTGACATGGCGTTATTTCTCGGTGCCCTGTTTCCAGAGCGCTTCACCCGCCGCGGACTACAACAGGACTATTTCATCGGCATGGGCGGTAGCGCCTACGACTACCTGGCCGACAATGCGCGCAGCAATCGTCACATCTACGCCGAACTGGCGCGGACCTTTGCGCGCATGCTGGAAATGGTCGCCAACGCCTGCTCGCGCACGCAGCGCATGACCACCGAGGGTGTGCTGGCGCTATACCAGCGCTGGTTGACTTCGCGCGACCCGCTTATCGCCAGCCAGTTGCAGGCGATGGGAATCCAGCTGGAAGAGAATGCAATTTTGCAGTGAGGCTTTCCGGGTTCGGGGACAGGATTCGTAATTGCAATTCGGTTCAGGTGGATTTACCAGGCTGTGCCGATACTTCGAAGCTAACCAGGCAAGGCACAACACATCTTGTACTTCTTGCCGCTGCCGCAAGGGCAGGGGTCATTTCGACTGGCTAACTTGGTACTCACCGCCTCGACGG
>CAXBMV010000130.1:0-7526 GCA_963976575.1 uncultured Gammaproteobacteria bacterium
ACGTCATCCCGGAAACGCCGCAGGCGTTGTCCGGGATCTCCCGACGAATGACGCGAAGCATGGCTAATACCTGGCAGCGCGGGCCTTTTTGAGATCCCGGATATCTGCTACGCAGATTCCGGGATGACGGTATCTTTATCAATATATTGTCATGCCGCGGCGCGAACCGGGGGCATGGCGCTGCTAACCGAAGATGCCCTTGAAGAAATAAAAGAAGAATATCGCCAGGCCGGCGCCTGCTGGCAGGGTGATAATCCAGGACATGAAGATATTGCCGACCACACCGAGGTTGATAGCACCAATACCCCGCGCCATGCCGACGCCGAGCACCGCACCCACCAGGGTATGCGTGGTCGAAATCGGTAATCCGGTGCTGGAAGCGATAACAATCGTGGTCGAAGCCGCCAACTCGCAGGCAAAGCCCCGGCTGGGAGTCAATTCGGTGATTTTTCTGCCGATGGTGGCGATGACTTTTTTGCCGTACATGGCCAGTCCCGCGACTATGCCGAGGCCACCTACGAGCAACACCCAGACCGGCATCGGTGATTTCTGCGATACCTCTCCTTCGCTGGCGATGCTAATCACTGCGGCCATCGGCCCCACAGCATTGGCAACGTCGTTTGAACCGTGAGCGAATGCAATGGAGCAGGCGGTAACAACCATTAATACCGCGAATATCTTTTCCACGTTGGCAAAATGAAATTCCTTGTCGTCATTCGGGTCGATGTTGATTCGTGAAATGTAATAAATACCCAGCAACATGATGACGAGGCCGGTGGCGATCGCAATCATTAGATTTTGCATCGGCGAAAATTCGAGTCCGATATGCTTCAAACCCTTGAATAGCGTAACCAGCGCAATCATGAATCCGGTCGCGAAAATATAAAAAGGAACATACTTTTTCGCATTGGCGATCGGGTCATCGGTGTTCAAAATCAACTTTTGCACACTGCGAAACAGGAAGAAGGCAAGCGTTCCCGAGAGCAGTGGCGAGACAACCCAACTGGCGACTATGCTGCCGACCTTGGCCCATTTCACCGCCTCGAAGCCTAACCCGACCACCGCAAATCCGACGATTGCGCCGACAATAGTGTGTGTGGTCGATACCGGCCAGCCATTATAAGAGGCTACCAGCAGCCAGATACCCGCCGCCGTCAGCGCGGCAAGCATGCCGAAAATGAGCAACTCGGGTGACTGCGCCACTGCGCCGCTGTCGATGATGCCCTTGCGTATCGTCGAGGTTACCTGGCCGCCGGCGAGAAAGGCGCCAGCAAATTCGAAAACAGCGGCGATCAGTACGGCCTGCTTGATGGTCAGAACCTTCGAACCGATGGAAGTGCCCATCGCGTTGGCGACGTCATTCGCGCCTATACCCCAGGCCATGAACAGGCCTAGAGCGCCGGCGAGAATAATGTAAATGGTGACGTGATCCATAGGATTTCCGGGTGATTTATAGCACGGGATTATTTCGCGAGCAGCAGTTCAACACGACTGCCGATACGTTGGGCAATATCGGCGACATCACCAATACCTTCGATTACCTTGTAGTAAAACATGACGTCTACCGGCGGCAAGTCTTTCTCGATTTTCATCAGCGTCGAACGAATTTTGATTTGTTGCTTATCGGTGTCTTTTTCGATCACATCCAGCTCGGTGATGATCGAGGCCACCAGTTCCACTTCCTTTCCGGCAAAACCGGTTTCGACCAGCTCATCCAGTTCGTTGATGACCTTGTGCGCCTGCGCACAGGCATCCTCGCAGCGGGATACGTAAGCGGGTAACAGTTGCGCGATTTGGTCGGGGAAAGTCATCTTGCGACCGGTGATCAGGCCGCTGACATCCTTGGCCTGGTTAGCTGTCTTGTCCTGTACCAGTAGCAGCTCCAGAAGATCGCGCCGGGCGACTGGCATGAACAGCCCTTTTGGCATGTGCAGGCGCAACTTTTTCTTCAGTGCGTCAGCCTTGTTCTCGAGCTTGCTGATTTCCTTGTAGACGTCCTTGGCCTTGCTGTGGTCCTGTTTCAAGACAGCAGTAAAGAAGGGTGTTAACTGATGCACGCACTCGTCGACTATGCCCATGTGCTCCTGCATCGCGGTAAACGGGGACGACGAAAATATCTTCGCGAAGTAATTGCTGGCCATCAAAGTTCCCCACTGACTGAATAAACGCGCATTGTGCGCAAATCAGCTCCGTAATCAACGATTTATTTATGCTATCGGCCTTGTCCGCGGAGCAGCTGAAGCAGTAGTTTGATTTAAGTTATTGAAAAGTATGGATTTACAGTTCGCCTTGACCCTTTAGGCCGATATGGCGCACGTCTTTGCCCTGCACCAGAAAGACCACGTATTCGCAGATATTCTTGGCATGGTCACCGATACGCTCCAGTGCGCGCGCGCACCAGGACACACGCAGCGCGTTGCGTATGGTGCGCGGGTCTTCCATCATGTGGGTTATCAACTGGCGCATCAATGCCTCGAACTCTTCGTTGACCTTTTCGTCCATTGCGATGGTTTTCAATGCGTCGGCGTCGTCCATACGGGCAAACGCATCCAGCGCGCGGTGCAGGTTCTTGCTCACCAGTTCGCCAATGTGTTCCAGCCTGACGTAGTTGGAGGATGTCTCGCCATCGTCGATCAGTTCGAGCTGGTTGCGCCCCAGCTTCTCCGCCTGATCGCCGATGCGTTCGAGATCGGTAATGGTCTTGATTATTGCGACGATCAGACGCAGATCGCTGGCGGCAGGTTGGCGCCTTGCCAGTATTTCTACGCAGCGCTCGTCGATATCGACTTCCATGCGATTCACCTTGTGGTCATCCTGGACCACCTGTCTTGCGATTTGAGAGTCGGCCTCGAGCAAGCCGCGCAAGCCATTATTCACCTGGGACTCGACCAGGCCACCCATACGCATCACCTGATTGCGGATGTCTTCGAGTTCGTGGTCGAAACGACGGGATATATGCCCCGTGACATGTGATTCGTGGCTCATGGGCTTATCCAAATTTTCCGGTAATGTAGTTTTCCGTCATGATATGACGGGGATTGGTGAAGATGCGTTTGGTATCACCGACCTCGATCAACTTGCCGAGATGAAAATAGGCGGTGCGTTGCGTCACGCGCGCCGCCTGTTGCATCGAGTGAGTGACGATAGCAATCGTGTAATTAGCACGCAGTTCGTCGATCAATTCCTCGATAATCGCAGTGGCGATTGGATCCAGGGCCGAGGCAGGCTCATCCATCAAGATAACTTCCGGGCTGACCGCAATAGTGCGCGCGATACACAGGCGTTGTTGCTGCCCGCCGGACAGACTGGTGCCGGAATTGTTCAGCCGGTCCTTTACCTCGCCGAACAGGCCGGCGCGTTCCAGGCTGGTCACGACAATTTCATCGAGCTCGGCATTGTTTCGCGCGAGGCCGTGGATACGAGGCCCGTAAGCCACGTTGTCGTAGATCGACTTGGGAAAAGGGTTGGGTTTCTGGAATACCATGCCGACGCGCGACCGCAGCAGTACTGGATCCATCTCCGGCGCATAGATGTCTTCGCCATCGAGGCGCAGCTCACCACTGACGCGGCAATCGCGAATGGTGTCGTTCATACGGTTCAGCGACCGCAGGTAGGTTGATTTGCCACAGCCAGAGGGTCCGATGAGCGCGATCACCTCGTTGCTGGCGATATCCAGCGAGGCGTCGAATATAGCCTGTTTGTCGGCGTAGAAAACGTCGACATTGCGTGTCGAAAACTTGGCTTTTTCGAGGAGGTTTTCTCCTATGGTGTGCTCAAATTCCTCGAGGCCGGCACTGCTGCTGTTGCTATTCATCTTTGCTACCTGATTCATTGGGTTGATCTCTTTCTCATGCTTTATTTGAGCGATTACCAGCGCTGCTCGAAATGCCGGCGCAGGAATATCGCCAGCGCATTCATCACCGCGAGAAAGACCAGCAGCACCAGTATCGTCGCCGCAGTGAGGGCGGTAAAGGCGCGTTCAGGGCTGTCCGACCAGAGATAAATCTGCACCGGTAATACGGTCGCCGAATCGAGGATACCCCCGGGCACATCAACTATAAAGGCGACCATACCAATCATCAGCAATGGGGCGGTTTCACCCAGCGCCTGCGCCATGCCGATGATTGCGCCGGTGAGTATGCCCGGCATGGCCAGCGGCAGCACATGATGAAATACCGTTTGCATATGCGAGGCCCCGAGGCCGAGAGCCGCTTCCTTGATCGACGGCGGCACCGATTTAAGAGAGGCCCTGCTGGTAATGATAATCGTCGGCAAGGTCATCAGCGATAACACCAGTCCGCCTACAAGAGGTGCCGATCGTGGCATGCCGAAGAAATTGATAAATACGGCAAGACCGAGCAGACCAAACACGATCGAGGGCACTGCGGCGAGATTGTTGATGTTGATTTCGATGAAATCGGTGAAACGGTTACGCGGCGCAAATTCTTCCAGGTATACGGCGGCAGCTATGCCCACCGGCAGGGAAACCAGCAGCGTTACCAGCAGTGTCCAGAATGAGCCGAGCAGGGCGCCTCGAATGCCAGCCTGTTCGGGTTCACGCGAGTCGCTGGCGCTGAAAAAAGTGAAATTGAAGGCGCTGTGAATCCTGCCCTTGCTGCGCAATTCGTCGATAAAGGCCACCTGCTCGTCCTTGATACGGCTGGTGCGGCTGCCGAGTTTGTAATAGCTGTCGATATCGTCGTCAGCCTTGAACCATAGTGATATTGGCTGTTCGCCGATCAGCTCCGGGTTGCTGATGATGCGATCGCGTAATGCAAACTCGGCGCCACTGGATAGCAGAGCGTGGAGCGATTTCTGTTGCTTGCGCTTTTTCACTTCAGGGAAGGCGTTGCGCAAGGCCAGCTTGATCAAGCGCGGGTAATTAATATTGGCGACAGTATCGGCGTCGATAGTTTGTTGCGCATCGATTCCCATGCTTTCGCGGTCGAGCGGAATCTGCAGCTCGATTTCAGTGCTGGTAAACGCAGGCAGGGCCTTGCTGACGATGTCGAATAGTAGTAGCGCGAGAAACACAAACCCGGTTAGCACGGCGAGACGTCCGTACAGTCGGAATCGCATTTCGCGCGCATAACGGCGTCCAAGTCCGCGTTTGACGATTTCGGTATTATTCATACTCTTCTCGATATTTCCTGACGATATGCAAGGCAATTACATTGAGTACCAGCGTCGTCAGAAACAACATCAGACCCAGGGCGAAAGCGGCCAGTGTTTTCGGGCTGTCGAACTCCTGATCGCCGGTGAGCAGGGTGACGATCTGAACCGTCACAGTGGTGACCGCATCCAGCGGGTTCAGGGTCATTTTTGCCGCCAATCCTGCGGCCATAACCACGATCATGGTTTCACCCACCGCGCGTGAAGCTGCCAGCAGTACGCCACCGACTATGCCGGGCAATGCCGCCGGGATAATGACCTGGCGAATGGTTTCAGACTGGGTTGCGCCGAGGCCGAGCGAACCATCACGCATTGCCCGCGGTACCGCGGATATCACGTCGTCGGACAGCGAGGAAACAAAGGGTATGATCATAACGCCCATGACGATGCCGGCGGCGAGTGCGCTTTCTGAGGCGACCGACAGGCCGATGGACTCTCCCAGGTCGCGGATGAACGGCGCAACGCTCAGTGCCGCGAAGAAGCCATAGACCACGGTAGGAATGCCGGCCAGCATTTCCAGCGCCGGTTTGGCGTTGGCGCGAAAACGCGGTGTGGCATATTCGGACAGATAAATAGCACTCATCAATCCTACTGGCACTGCGATGACAAGTGCGATCGCCGAAATCAGCATGGTGCCGACAAACAGGGGCACAGCACCAAAGCTGCCGGAAGAGCCGACCTGGTCTTCGCGGATGGCGGTTTGCGGGCTCCAGCTGGTACCGAAAACAAAATCGAATATGGAAACGGCGTCGAAGAAACGCAAGGCTTCAAACAGTACCGACAGCACGATACCGAGGGTGGTGACTATGGCCACGCCCGAGCAGAGTGCCAGCAGTATGCGGATAATCGCTTCGATGCGCACCCGCGCCTGCAGCTTCAGCAAAAGGCTGCTCAAGGCCAGTATCAAACCCGAAAGCGTGAGCAGCAATACCAGGCCGGTGACCAGCAGACGGCTGTCGGATGCTGCGTTCTGGTAGGCCAGCATAGCCTGTTGCGCGATTGCATCTGAGCCGGGGCTGCCATTCGCAATCGCCAGATATATGCTGTTGAGAAAAAGTTCGAGTTGATCGGCTGGTTGCTGGGCAAGTGCATGCGGCAGGCTTTCCAGCAACTGCTGTTGCAGGTAGGCGGGTTCGATGAAATGCCAGACCAGCAACAACATCAACGCGGGAATTGCGCTCCAGGCTGCTGTATACAGGCCAAAGTGACGCGGTAATGCCGACAAACGCCGTTGTCCACGATAGGCACTGGCGCGATGGCGTGCGACCAGGAAGGCGAGCAGGCTGAGTGCGAAAATCAGAATGATTAAAGAGCTGGCATTCATTTGCGCTAATAGTCCCGGTTGCGAGTGCGTTTCATCGGCACATTTTTCAGGCTTGCAATAGCAAAGGCCCCCGGGAGTACCGGGAGCCGTGCTTCAGGATTGTTTCTACTGCTTATCATTTCATCGTCAGTTTTTTTGCCGAGTTGACGTTGTTACGCAAGGCCGTACGTTGCGCTGCCGGCAAAGGAATCAAACCTTTGTCGAGCAGGTAACCGTCATCGCCCATCGCGATTTCGCTGGTAAATTCCTGCAGATATTGGCGCACTCCGGGAATGGCATCGAGGTGCGCATTCTTCACGTAAAAGTAAAGTGGACGCGATATCGGATAGGAGCCATCGGCGATGGTTTCGAATTCCGCAGCCTTGCCTTCGATCAGCGAGCCCTGCACCTTGTCATCGTTCTGCTCAAGGAAGGAGAATCCGAATATACCGAGCGCGCTTGGGTTCTTGGTCAGTTTTTGTACGATCAGATTATCGTTTTCGCCGGCTTCAATGTAGCGACCATCTTCGCGAACCGTGTGGCAGACTTCCTTGTAGCCTTGTTTGTCACTCTTTTTCATCGCCTTGATCCAGTCGAAGGTCTTGCAACCGCCTTCCAGCGCCAACTCGGTAAAGGCATCACGGGTGCCGGAAGTCGGTGGCGGTCCAAGCACTTCGATCCTGCTGTCGGGCAGGTCGGCGTTAAGCTGTTTCCAGTTGCTATAGGGGTTGTCTACCAGTGTCTGGCTGCCATCGGGGTTGGGTACTTTTGCTGCCAGCGCAAGAAACAAGTCTTTGCGGCTGAGTTTGAACTGTGTTGCCTCTATCGAATTGGCCACGGCGATGCCATCGAAGCCAATGTGCACTTCGGTGATATCAGAAACCCCGTTTTGCTGACACAGGTCGAATTCGGATTTTTTCATCGCACGCGAAGCATTGGTGATGTCTGGTGTATCGAGACCGATACCGTTGCAGAACAGTTTCATGCCGCCGCCGGAGCCGGTTGATTCGATCTTTGGCGTGTTGTAGCGTGTCTTTTTGCCAAACTTTTC
>CAXBMV010000131.1:0-7504 GCA_963976575.1 uncultured Gammaproteobacteria bacterium
CCGCGATCTGGTCCGAGTTGGTCCTGGCAACCCCGGTGGTGCTGTGGGGCGGATGGCCCTTCTTCGTGCGCGGCTGGCAATCGGTTATCAACCGTAGCCTGAATATGTTTACGCTAATAGGACTCGGTACCGGGGTAGCTTATGTCTACAGCGTGGTGGCGACAGCCTTTCCTGAAATATTCCCTGGGTCATTTCGTGATGCGGATGGTGAAGTCGCGATCTATTTCGAGGCAGCCGCAGTTATTATAACTCTGGTACTGCTCGGCCAGGTGATGGAACTGCGAGCCAGAAATCGAACTGGCGCTGCGATTAAGGCGCTGCTCGGTCTGGCACCGAAAACTGCTCGCCGCATCGAAGCCGATGGTTCTGAATCAGACGTATCGCTTGAACTGGTGATGGTAGGCGATCAGCTGCGCGTGCGTCCGGGTGAAAAAGTGCCGGTCGACGGCATAGTGGTCGAAGGCAATAGTGCGGTAGACGAGTCGATGCTAACCGGCGAGCCAATCCCAGTCGAAAAACTGGCCGGTGACAAGGTTATCGGCGCGACCATCAACGGCACTGGCGGGCTTATTATTGAGGCGGATCGTGTCGGCACCGATACCATGCTCGCGCAAATCGTACAGATGGTAGCGGCTGCACAACGCAGTCGCGCGCCGATTCAAAAACTTGCCGATGTCGTCGCAGGCTATTTTGTCCCGGTAGTAGTGCTGGTTGCCATCATCACATTTATCGTTTGGGCATTCGTAGGTCCAGAACCGGCGATGGCCTTTGCCATTATCAATGCAGTGGCCGTTTTGATTATCGCATGTCCCTGTGCGCTGGGGCTGGCCACGCCCATGTCGATCATGACTGCGACCGGGAAAGGTGCGTCTATGGGCGTATTGTTCAAGGACGCCGAGGCAATCGAGGTGATGCGTAAAGTTGATACCCTGGTGGTGGACAAGACTGGCACCCTGACCGAAGGTAAGCCTAAACTGGTTCAAGTTGAGGCCGCGACAGGCATGGACGAATCCACGTTATTACGCCTCGCGGCTACACTGGAGCGTGGCAGTGAACACCCGTTGGCGACAGCCATCGTCGCTGGTGCGGTTGATAGAGAAGTAGCGCTCGGTAAGGTCGAGAACTTTGCTTCGGTCACCGGCAAAGGCGTGACTGGAGAAATAGATGGCAAGCTTGTGGCGCTAGGCAACGCGAGCTTGCTTGAATCCCTGAACATCGATCCCGGTGCGTTTATGCAGCGTGCCGAAGCCTCGCGCGCCGAAGGCCAGACGGTCATGTTTGTGGCCGTCGATGGTGTTATAGCCGGGATTATCGGCGTTGCTGACCCAATTAAGGAGACAACGCTTGACGCGATTAAAGCCTTACACGAGGAAAATGTTCGTATCGTGATGTTGACGGGTGATAGCGAAACCACGGCCAGAGCAGTTGCAGCAAAATTGGGTCTGGACGAAGTTATAGCCGGCGTACTTCCCGATCAAAAGGCCGAGACGGTCAAGCGCTTGCAAGCCGAAGGCCACATAGTGGGCATGGCCGGTGATGGCGTTAACGATGCGCCCGCGTTAGCTCAGGCTCAGGTCGGTATCGCCATGGGAACTGGTACTGATGTCGCGATGGAAAGTGCTGGCGTAACCCTGGTCAAGGGCGACTTGCGAGGCATCGTCAGGGCGAGAAAGCTCAGCCGTGCGACCATGAGCAACATCCGCCAAAACCTGTTTTTCGCGTTTGTCTACAATGGCGTCGGCGTGCCCATCGCCGCCGGTGTGCTCTACCCCTGGTTCGGAATCCTGCTCAGCCCGATTATCGCAGCGGCAGCGATGAGTTTCAGCTCATTCTCGGTTATCGCCAATGCATTACGGCTCAACCGCCTAAAACTTTGAACCAATACAACTCAACAGTACGAGGAAAGATAGCAATGAAACAAGCAAAAAAACCCTGGTGGCGTGACCGGGCAAGACTTGCGTTCGTCACGTTCATCGTGATCGCAGGCTATTTTTTATGGACCGAACATCAAGCCCATATTGCGCCTTACCTGGTGTGGATTTTACTGGGTGCCTGCTTGCTTATGCACGGCTTCATGCATGGCGGGCATGGGCATGGGAAGGGTAGTGATGATCCAGAATCTAAGACGAAGCGGTGACCAGCGATGACTGATACAGTACCTTCCTATGGGCTCTGGACTTTGGTGATTATCAACTCGTTGGTTTTTATCATCTTCGCTTTCAGTTTCGCCAAACCGAACACAGCGCGCGACTGGCGCTCGTTCGGAGCTTTCTCGGCTTTTCTGGTCGCGCTGTTCACAGAAATGTACGGGTTTCCACTGACTATCTACCTTTTATCCGGCTGGCTGACGACGAATTTCCCGGGGGTGGACTGGTTTGCTCACGACTCTGGGCACCTGCCTGAAATGATTTTTGGCTGGCAGGGGAATCCACATTTCGGGCCGTTTCATTTGATCAGCTCAGTGTTGATCTTCGGTGGTTTCTGGCTGCTGGCAAAAGCCTGGAAGGTGCTCTACACGGCGCAGCGTTCCGGCATCCTGGCTAACACCGGTGCTTATGCACGCGTCCGCCATCCGCAGTATGTCGGTTTTGTTCTAATCATGCTGGGCTTTCTATTCCAATGGCCAACCGTGGTGACACTCACCATGTTCCCGCTGCTAGTGTTCATGTACTGGCGACTTGCCAGGCGAGAAGAACGCGATGCATTGGCCGAATTCGGCGAGATCTACCGTAACTATATGCGCGATGTACCGGCTTTCTTACCACGGTTTTCGAGCTCAAGATCGAACACACAGCCACCCACACATTCATCGACTGGAGAACTTTAAAGATGGAAGGCTTTCTCTCGTTTCTATTTTTTGCCGGGTTTTTCTATCTGATGATGCGATTTGGTTGCGGTGCTCACATGATGCACGGAACCACGGATGATAAGTCGTCGAAGCATATCGATCCGGTGTGCGGGAAGGACGTGTCACCGAGCGAGGGTTACGGTAAGATGCACGCAGACCAATTGTACCGTTTCTGCTCACGTCAGTGTCTCGACGCTTTCGACGCGGAGCCTGATCGCTACACTACGAAATCAACCGAGTCCGAGTCATGAAGCAGGGCATATCGCTCATAGCGGTTGGTCACGCAAGCAGCCTGTTTCTCGCAATCACATTTACCCTATGTGTGATATTTGATCTCCTGTTTCCCGAAATGGCCATGTTCGGGGTGTGGATAAAGCTATTACCTGGCTTTGAATGGCTGAGCTGGCAGAGCTTTTTCCTGGGATTGCTAGAATCCTGGGGTTATGGCTGGTATTTCACCCTGATTTGGGTGCCGATCTTTAATTTTTTTGCTGCCCGCGCAAAGGATTAAACCTGAACTAAACTGGCCGTAATTAACGGTGCTAGATATTAACCCTACTTGAATAACCTATTAGGCCAAAGGCGAGAAATATGGATACCACATTAATAGTCATAGTTGTTGTAATTGCACTGATCGTATTCTACGTAATCGGTATTTTTAACCAACTGGTTACACTAAAAAACCGCTACGAAAACGCCTTTGCGCAGATCGAAGTGCAATTGAAGCGGCGTTACGACCTGATACCCAATCTTATCGAGACTGCGAAGGGCTATATCAAACATGAACGGGAAACCCTTCAGGCAGTGGTCGAGGCGCGCAATGCCGCGCAAGATATGTTGTCGACGGCAGCGGCCGACCCGGGTAATGCCGATGCAATAAAGGGCCTGACCGGGGCCGAAGGAAAACTGGCCGGGGCGATGATGAACTTCAACATGGTGATGGAAGCCTATCCTGATCTCAAGGCCAATCAGAATATGATGCAGTTAAGCGAAGAGCTCGTCTCTACCGAGAATAAGGTGTCTTTCTCCCGACAGGCTTTTAACGATGCGGTGATGGCCTACAATACCTATAAGCAGACATTCCCCCCGGTTTTCTTTGCCACTCGATTTGGTCACGTGCAGGATGCGAGTTTGCTGGAATTCGAAGACAGTGTTGCCATACAGGCCGCACCAAAAGTTTCGTTCTAGACACTGCCGCGAAATCAGATAACTGATAATGAACTTCTTTGAATCACAGGATCGTGCCCGTAAACACACCTTTCAGCTTGTTTCATTGTTTGCCCTGGCCGTGGTGACATTGATAATTATGACCAATCTTCTGGTCATGGTGGTGTTTGGGGTTATCAATACCGAACAAGTACAAAGCGCTGAGGCGCTATTCCAGCAAATTGACTGGCGCACATTTGCCACTGTCAGCGTAGCCGTCGGGGCGGTTGTGCTGGTGGGCAGTCTCTACAAGATGCTGGCTCTATCAGCAGGGGGTAAAGCCGTTGCTGAGTCGTTGGGCGGCAAGCTTATTCCGTCAAACACAGATGACCCAAAACAACGCAAACTGCTGAACGTGGTGGAAGAAATTTCTATCGCTTCCGGCACCCCGGCGCCGCCGGTTTATGTGCTTGAAAACGAAGCGGGCATTAATGCTTTTGCGGCCGGCTTCTCCCCCCGCGACGCCGTCATCGGAGTAACCCAGGGGACCATCGAACATTTGAGTCGTGAACAGTTGCAAGGCGTCATCGCACATGAATTCAGCCATATTTTTAATGGCGACATGCGGCTCAATATTCGCTTGATCGGTGTATTAAATGGCGTTCTGATTATAGGTATTCTTGGGTATTATTTGCTGTATTCAGCCTCTTTTTCGAGGCGCGGACGGGGTAACGAAAAAGCCGCAATGCTGGCGCTGGCGATTGGGCTCATGGTCATTGGCTATGCCGGTACTTTTTTCGGTAGTTTGATCAAGGCTGCGGTGAGCCGGCAACGGGAATATCTTGCGGATGCCTCGGCGGTTCAATTTACCCGCAATCCGGATGGTATAGGCGGTGCACTGAAGCGAATCGGCGGACTTGAATCTGGTTCCAAGGTGAAAAACCCGGGTGCCTCTGAAGTCAGTCACGCTTTTTTTGCCCAGGGCGTTTCGGGATTTATGCAAGGTTTGTCAGCCACACACCCGCCGCTGACAAAGCGCATCCTGCGCATCGATCCCCATTGGGATGGTAAATTTGATACTTCGGACAAACCCAAGGACACACGCCAGGACGAGGGAAAGACCGTTAAAGAGGAAACCATGACGCGCGCCGAGCTTGCGCAAAAGGTTGCCACCGTCGTTACCGGTGCCGCGATGGTCGATGTCGCCAGTGCGATTGACCAAATTGGCAACCCCGCACAGGAAACCATTCTTCATGCCCGCAGCCTGATAGCAGAATTGCCCGAGCCCGTTAAAGAGGCTGCCCGCGAACCCTATGGTGCCCGAGCGGTTATTTATTCGCTGGTGCTTGATAAAGGGCAGCCGGTTCGTGACCGGCAATTGAAGCATTTACAGGCGTATGCCGATCCGGATGTCTATGTGTTAACGCAGAATTTGATCGCACAAATGAAGGGGCTGGATATCAAGTACCGGCTGCCGCTTATCGATATTGCTATCCCGGCACTAAAGCAATTGTCACTCAATCAGTACCAGATTTTCAGAGACAACCTGGTCGCATTGATTGAAATAGATGGCAGAGTCGATTTGCTGGAGTGGACCTTACAGAAAATTCTGTTTAACCATCTGGATGCACAGTTTTTAAAGCTGGCTCCTGCGAAAGTTCGCGCTTCCCATGCTAGCCAGCTTAAACATGAAATTGAGTTGCTACTCTCGGCCATGGCCTATGCCAGCGATCAGGATCAAAATGAAATTGAAGCGGCATTTTCTGCCGCTGTTAAACCACTGAAAATCCGGGGTCTTCAACTAGTAGCAAAAAATGAAATCAGTCTTTCAGACCTTGATCGGGCGCTGCAAAAGCTGGCTAAGCTGAAACCACTGGACAAGCCTCAACTACTCGTGGCCTGTGCCACCTGTGTGGCCCATGATGAGATCATTTCTCCTGTCGAGGTCGAATTATTGCGCGCCTTTGCGGATGTCCTCGATTGCCCCATGCCGCCGATAATGACTTAGTCAACTCTTAGCACCAGAAAGGAAACGCATCATGTGTCTTTCAGCATCAGTCAGTTTTACCGCCAGTGGTTTTTTACTCGCAGGCGGCGGCTTTGCGAGCTACAGGGCATGGACCACTAACAAAAAATACTTGCCCGTTGCCATGATGCCAATTTTCGCTGGTTTACAGCAATTGATTGAGGGGTTTGTATGGACTGGCATGGCTGCGGGTGAACCGCTGACCGTTCTGTGGAGCGCGCTCGGATTTATCTTTTTTACCTGGTTTATGTGGCCCTTCTGGATTCCCCTGTCGGTCTATGTTCTGGAGCCGCCGGAAAGCCGACGCAAGTACCTTTTCCTCATACTTTCACTGATCGGACTGGGTTTTGGACTGACTTTGTATGTGCCGCATTTGATTAATCTGGACTGGATTAACGTTTCCATCATCCGCGATTCGCTATCCTATGAAGGTACGATGTTGCTTGATTTCGTCATGCCACGCTGGTTGACTAATGTTTTCTACGTAATACTGATCATCCTACCGCCTCTGCTGTCGCGTTATCGGCATGTCAAATATTTCGGCTTGACGCTAATTGGCGTTGTCGTGGTCGACTATGCTTTCCTCAGCTACGCCTATATTTCGTTTTTTTGCTTGCTGGCGGGCCTGGCGACACTGCATCTGATATACATCATCGTCCGTAACAAATGTAAGCGCGAATGTCCCATACTGTTCAGCTAAAGCTAACTTCAGCGAGTACATGAAAGGGCCAATAACATAAACAGCTACCTGGTTGTCGATGATTTTTGAAATCGCAGGTATTACCCTACCGATATGGTTGCCGATCCTGTGGGGTGGGCTGGTGGGGCTGGTGTTTTCAACGGTTGGTGCAGCCGGCGGTATTTTGGCCTCCGTGGGATTGATCTCGGTTATGGGTATACTGGATCCGAACCTGGTCAAACCCACGTCCCAGGCGCTTACTTTGGCGACGCCACTGATTGCGGTGCCGAGTTACTACCGACAGCATCGCGTGGTAATCAGTCTGGCTATTATTCTTGGTTTGGGTGGTATTCTTGGCGCAGTTATCGGCAGTACCCTATCGGTCAGCTATCTTAACGATTTCAATATCTTCAGGTGGGTCTTTGGAATTTTAGCGTTGGGAATTGCACTGCAAATTTTATCGCGATTGTTGAAACCTAACAGACTACCCAAAACGCACTCAGAACGTGCAGCGGCCGCGTTTGAGGGACTAGTACATGACGGTGTGTCACCGGGCTGCCATTGGTGTCAAGCACCAGCAGTACTCGTTTCGCCGCATTCTGTTTGTGTTCGCTGGCGAACAATTCAGTTACGCACCTTGGGTTCCATTGCTGACAGGGGCTGGAATAGCCATAATTTCTTCAGCACTTGGCGTCGGCGGTGGGTTCCTGCTGGTGCCGTTTATGAGCATCCTTTCGGGCTTACCCATGTTCATCGTCGCGGGTACTGCGGCATTGGCCATTGCGGTTAGTTCGGTAACTTCGAT
>CAXBMV010000132.1:0-7492 GCA_963976575.1 uncultured Gammaproteobacteria bacterium
TAATTACAAGCCATAAAATCACTGTAAAGTCGCTCAACGCTATTATTAGTTTGCTCACGCTTATTCTGCGAGGCGTGAACTGGGTTACGCTTTTTGCCTTGCTTGGGTTTCGGTCAAAGAAAATGTTCCCCGTAATTTTGTACTGAAGGAAGCTGACTTTTCTTTCCCAGTATTCTTGCCAATATTTGCTCCCCCGATTTCCTGCAGCCCAAATGAAACTGCAAACTAGCCCAAATAGTGAAAACAAAACTGAGTGCTCGGAATTTAGACTCTTAGCTGTCCCATAGCCGATCAAGGCAGTAGCAATAAAGCCCCAGTAGAAGAGGCTTCGCCGCCAGAAAAGCTCGATCTCAAACTTCCGGTTTTCTAGTGCAACATCAAAGGCTTTGCTCACCGACGAAGGTACGTTCTCTGATAACTTCTTTTTCTTAGCGATAAAAAAAGTAAATAAGGGGAAGCCGATCTTATCTTGATATCTTTTATCTAGGTTATCGTCTTTTGGAATGAGAATATCGTTATAGTTTTCGAGCTCGTAGCCGCATTCTTCGAGGGCATCCTTGTACCAGGCGGGCATCCTGAAAAATTGTTTCCCTCCATACCTTGGAACAGCTGTTATGCCATTGCCTACATACTCGATTTTTGAATACATATCTTTGGCCCATAACCAGCTTGGAACGAGAAACACAAATTGACCACCTACTTTAAGCGTAGAGTGCAGGTCAGCAAATAGATGCATAGACTCTTCGTCAGTGAGATGTGTGAAACAACAGTTACTAAATGCAAAATCAAATAGTATTCCAGTACCAGATATAGCGTTCTTACTTACGTCGCCATCTACAAAATGAGTTTTTCCCTTGGTTGCTTTCCGAGCGCGTTCTACATCGTCAGAGTTATGGTCCACACCAATTATTTCAACACCCAAGTTTTCTGAGAGGAACGCAGTTAGATCTCCGTCTGCACATCCTATGTCTATACCAATTCCCTGGACTGACGACAGCGATTCTTGAAAAAAAGGAAAAACAATTATTTCTCTAGATGCAAGTACGCTCTTCTTATAATTGAGCCAATTCATAGTTTCTCTACATTTTTCATCTATTTGTTTTAGGTATTCCAATGATACAAGCCACTATCCGCTCATCGATAGGGCGCTGCGCTGGCAATTCCTCCGTGAACTCGGAGATCATCTTGGGCAGTAATGTCGCCTCTGCTGAAATTAAGTCCTTTTGAATGTCCTTTAAAAGTAATGGTTTCCGTCTTCCACCCTGTTGCAATTTCTCATACCAAATGGGACGGATGAGATCTAGCCAGCGAGCCGCCAACTCTTCCCAGTCTGGCTGTTTCTCTTCGGCTGGGCCTTTAAGTACCTGTAAAATTGCTAGTAGGATGTCGGCTTCATTTTGATTCTCTTGTGTGGCAGCCGACTTGAGAAATGCTTCCGTTATTACTTCCATTTCATCTAATGCTCTTCGTTTTCGTCGCGAGAGCAACTGCCGCTCCGCCGCAGACAATCGTTGAAGGAAAGCTTCCATAATTTTCTCCGAGCTTGGAGAAATTTTAAGTAGATCTTTTACTTCAGGTCCTAGTCGCTCCCGTAAAAGATGGCTAATTGCCTGCAGATCTGTTTCGGGATCGGATTCCGAATCTTTCAGAAAAATCCAACGAGGCACCTTGGATGAATCCGTAGTACAGAAGAAGGCCCAGGGTTGCACCGCCGATACCAGGCTTACTCGGGAGATTACCTTTGCTTTGACATTAATATAATCGAGGTAAGTTTGTTCTGGAACAATGGCTGATTTCCCACTAACAAGACCGCGAACAGGTGAAAAAGCATCTTCGATACCATCCCAGCCATCACCTGTTGCATCGAATTCTTTGATTGCGTCATGAGCGCTGAAAGGACGATTCTGTTGGCGAATCGACTCTGGCAGTGGCATATTGGAACCCAACAAACTATCTACAGTTTCATAGCGTTCAATAAATCGTTCATCTTGGCGTAACGCAAAGTCCTTGGCATCGTCCGGCCACCAGGCATAAATAGTTTGGTGAGGGCTGTCCAGTCTATCGATGCGGCCAGATCGTTGCTCTGCTATGCGTACTACACTGGGCATGTCGAGGTGCACAATTGCCTCCGCTCGCTGGAGATTTACCCCTTCCGAAACGCTGTCTGAGCACAAACCAATTGTTGGCGTTGGATCATAGCTTTTGGGGGAAAAAGATTTGAGGAGGTCGCGCTTATCAGATTGTGTGTCGCCTGTGGCTACCAATACACGAGATCCCAACTCTTTTTTTACAAGTCGCATGCGGAGATAGGCTAGTGTAATTGGCCTGCTGTCAAATGCGAGGATATGCGGGTATTTCTGCGATAACTTTGATAGCAGAAGTGCCTTGCTCGCCTCCCGCCTGTCTGATATCGATGCAGTAAGTTTTGCGATCTCCTGATATATTTTTATTTCTTTCTTACAGGCTGCTCGATGTTTTTCAGGGTCACAAAGCCATGCGGGAAGGTCGACTTTCAAATTGGACTTAGGAAGTTTTCCAGCAACCTCGGCCAGCCTGCCTATCACGTTTCCAGTATGTGTGGTTTTTCGAAAACCGCTGATGTGAGTTCTTTGGGTAGCCTCCTTTGTGCCCAGCAAGTGCTCGAGTAGGGCAGCACGGGATGATCTTAACGCGGACATTACTACGTATTGCGACAATCGTTTTGCACTACTTAGGCGCCCCTTTAAGAAATTCACTTCGGTGACGCCACGGCGACGTAACGCTTCGGGAAGTGAAATGTCTTTCCGAAAATGCAACACTCCTTTCAAGTTAATTGCCAGATCTCTTATTTGCCTCGCTTTCTCGCAATCCGCTTCCGCTTCATTCAATTTATATGTCTTTGCCCGGTGCGTCGGAAACCTGCATTGTCTCCCTTTTGCATCGGTATATGCTTCAGGCTCCTTTTTAATCAAATCGTTGAGCACTCGCTTCGTACGCCGAACTGTGAATTTAGCAATTTCACGACGTAATTCGCCAATTTCTTCTTCGGTTAATGTGCGCGAGATTGACCGAGCACCGAGCATACGTTCGAAAGCTTTAAGCGTTTCATCATCAAGATTGTCTGCACCTAACATATCGGCAATCCGCAAGAGATCTACCGCACTCCGGTTGATTGGAGTTGCAGTAAAGAGTGCAACATGATCCGCCATATTACGCATAAGTTGCTGAGTGCGTTTTGATTTGACGTTAAGAAAATTATGACCCTCATCTACACAGAGGATCTGGGCACGACGCAAATTGCTTAATATGGTGTCGTGTGGATCATCACTGGTTTTGCTGAGCATGCCATGAGAGAACACATCGACCGGAACACTTGCTAACGCGCTTTCCGATTCCCACTCAGAGGTTACTGAAGGAGGTGATATCAACATTGCTTTGCCACGACGAAGTCGATTCGATGCAATGATTTCGTGCATTTTTGCCCCAATTAAATGAACACCAGTTCGAGTTTTTCCGGAGCCCGTGGCGTCAGCTATTAGTACACTGCCACGCTCCTTAAGTATGAACAGAGCTTGTGCTATTCCGAGGCGTTGTGATGGCCACAATGCAGCATCACCAGGCAAGTATTCACCGCGCAGGTATCGCTGCGCCCATTCCGCTTCAAGGAGTTCCGCGCTCGCACGTGCAAGTGCTTCTTGCCAGGGAACCAGTTTGAGTAGTTGCTCAAGCAGGCTAATTAGTTGCTGGTTGTAATCGGTACCAAGGTCCCAAAATTGTTCTGCGATCTGAGCTGTCTCTGTGTAACGTTTGTGTTCTTCGCGCTCGCCTGGCTTATTAATATTGGCGTATCTTTGAAATCTGACATTTGCTTCCAGTTGGCTTCTCATGCCTGGATTGGTGAAGTTACTGGATCCAATTGTTGCAGCTTCATCACCAACATATATTTTTGCATGCAGGCGCCATGATGATCGCGCCAGGTATCGTGTGAGTAATTTTCCAGTTCGCAATCGCTCGATGCAGATTAGTAATTTCGCGCTGAGAAGGATAGATATGCCTCGTTCAAGCCAGTATTCTTTCATCTCGTGCGGTAGATCAGGTTCTTTGATAGAAAAGGTATCTTGACGCGAGCTAAAAGGCTCCGAGCCGAAGATAACCCTAATCTCATCGCATTTCTCGGCGCTAGCAACGAAATCAATAATACGATCCAGAGTCGCGAACCCTGTTACGATCAAAGGCTTCTTTGATGACCTGAGATCGTTGATTACGGTGTCTTCAACGCGTGCAGAGTCCTGGTTAATTGGAAACCTTGCAGCAGATGGCCATTCAGCCCCTAGACTTTGATCAGGTACGACTGAAAAAAGGTCGTATATTTTTGGTTTTTCAGTTTCCATGAATATTTAGAGTCACGACTAAATTCCTTCTAGTGCTAGCAACAATTAAAACTCATCCCATAGCCCCGGGTAATATAAGTCACCGCTAAGGGAAGGCTAAGATTAACCGCACTTGGCTTTGGCAAGGCGTTTGGATCATAACTCAACCCTGGCAGTGGTGTTAGGCCTGGCACCCTACCTCATGTCAGGCCGAAGTGAGGAATGTCGACCTACGGAAAATCGACTCGCCACAGAAAAAACCCAGGCACCACAGTACCCGGGTCTAGCTCTATCTAACCCATCCTAATAAGGCCTATCCGCCCGCGGCTTACCCCTGATCTCCCCAATCGGTGCCGTCAGCCCCATTTGTGACAGGGCCTCTTTGATTGGCATGTCGTTGTAGGCATTGGCCGGAGCGTCGGGTGATTTCAACACTTTCAGTTGGTGCAAAAATGCGTAGCCATTGTTCATTAGCGTGAGCACGTCTTTGTCGAAGATCATCTTGGCCTGGTAGGTGACCGGGTCGCCGCCGATGGCGACCGGGTTTTCTTCGTAGATGGCTGACCAGATGGTTGCCTTTGGGTAGCCGGTCATTTCCTCGAACAGGATTTCGACGGTTTCCTCGGGGTTGTCGATGATAAACTGCATGGCTTCTATTTCAGCTTTCATCCAGCCGATCGCGGCCTCGGGGTGGTTCTCGATAAAGTCCTGGCGCATCAGTGTGAAGTCGGCGTCGGTTTCATTCCAGGGGGCACCGGTGGCAACGTATTTGGCGTGGCCGGCTTCGACAACCCTGCGTGCGTGTGGCTCCCACATTGAGGCACCGCCCTTGAGTTTGCCGGCCTCGAAGTTGCTGGCGATTACTTCGATGGTCATGCTCAGTCGCTCGGAGGGTTTGAAGGCGCCTTTGTTGATAATCGAATCGACGAAGCGATTGGCGCAGGTGCCGCGATGCACCGCGAAAGGTTTGCCGTCCAGCCACTTCGCGGCTTCATCCACGTTGGCGAAATCGGGTGCATCGATGGGAACCAGGATCTTGTTACAGTTCTGGCCATTGCTGAACATCGGCGTAGACACCAGGCGGATATCGGCGATATTGCGTTTGGTGGTTGCCACCAGCGAAGGCATGTCGCCCATGGTGCCAATCTGCATCTTGTCGGCCAGCAGCGCATTCACCATCGGCGGGCCGGTGAGGTGTGCTTCGAATTTCACGGTGCTGCCCGGCGGCAGGTATTTCTTGTGCAATTCCTTGTGCTTGATGATCACGCCGTTCCAACCACCGGTCCAGTAGGGGTGGTAGCCGTAGGTGATGTGCACCGCTTCTGCCGCAAACAGAGCACCACTGAAAAGCATCAGCAGCGCCGTGGCCATAATATTTGTGATGGTTCTTTTCTTCATTGTCTGCCCTCTCATTGTTGGCTTGAGCCGATGGTCAAGCTTACTCTCATAAATTCTTTGAACTACAAATATTCTTCGGAGCCCGCATAGAGGTGCTCCATCGCCACCTGTTTTAACTCAAGATATTGCTGCGTTGTCGTCACTTCGTAAGAACGCGGACGCGGCAAGTCGATCTCGATAATCTGTTCGATATTATTCGGTGCCTCGGTCATCACATAGATTCGATCGGCGAGGAACAGCGCCTCTTCGAGTTCAGGCGGGTTTCTTCGAACAGTTGCAAATAATATTCCTGCAGCAGTTCACGGGTCATTACATCGAGACCGCGGAAGGGCTCGTCGAGCACCATGATATCGGGGCTGTTGATTAGCGCCTGCGCGATCTCCGCGCGCCGCTTCATGCCGCCCGATAACTGCCCCGGATATTTATTGCGGAAGTCGATCAGGCCGAAACGTTCCAGCAACTCTTCGGCCTTGCTGGTGGCCTCGGCCTTGGAAAATGCGTTGCGCACCAGCGGGCCGAAAATGACATTCTCGGTCACCGTCATCCAGGGCCAGAGCGCGGTTTCCTGGAACACCATGATGCGATCGGCGCCGGGCTTGGTCACCGGCCTGCCGTCGATCTCTATCTTCCCCTGGTCGGCCTGCAGGTATCCGGCAATCAGGTAGGCCAGCGTGGATTTACCACAACCGGATTTACCCATCACCACGTTGTCTTCATAACCGCGCCCCAGATTCTGGATGCTGATATGCCCCTTCAGGTCCGAATGATATTTTGGTTTGACTTCGCTCATGATAGCTAAGACTTCTCCTGCCAGGGCATCATGCGGCGCTCGATATAATCCACCGTAAGCGACGACAGATAACCGGCCAGCCCAATGCTGATCATGCCGATCAACACCACTTCCGGCGTCGAGCTGACATAGCCTTCCCAGGTGAGCCGACCGAGACCGCTGTCGCTGGCGATCATTTCCGCGGCAATAACCACGTTCCAGGTGATGGCGATGCCCAGCGTCATGCCCACGGCTATGGAGGGAATCACCGAGGGCAGCATGATGCGCCGGAAAATGGCCATGCGCGATGCACCCAGCGAGCGCGCCAGCCACATGTGTTCTTTCTGTATATTGCCCACACCATCGTAAACATTGATGACGATGACAAAAAATGCGCCGATGAAGGTAATGAAAACAATACTGGATTCGTTGGTCGGCCAGAACAGGATCGAGATCGGCACCCATGCCAGCGGCGGAATCGGTCTGAGCAGTTCGAACACGGGGAAAAACAAATTGCGAAAGCGCGGGCTGGTACCAAACAGCATGCCCAGGGGTATGCCCAGTAACTGCGCAATGATGAAGCCGTAGAGAACCCGTTCGAAACTCACCATCCACGAGTTCCAGTATTTACTGCTGCCGAGGTAGTCGCTGATGAAGGTACTCATGGTCTGCACCGGCGTCGGTATCTCGGCAAAACCGGCGATCTCCAGCACCACGACCAGGTGCCAAAGCACAAAAAACCCGACCACTGAAATCGCACCGCGCCAGTTCAACTGACGCCAGCGCGATGGTTTGGGTAATAACTTGGTTTTAGCGTCAGCGCTCATGCGAGTTCTCTCTCGCCGCGTTCGAAGGCTTTTTTGGCTTCTTCGTGCACCGCACTGACCGCCTGCTGTTTCAATTCCAGAAAGCGCTGGCTCAACATGGTTTCGCGCGTGCGCGTGCGCGGCCGCGGCAGGTCGACACCCAGTGTCTC
>CAXBMV010000133.1:0-7487 GCA_963976575.1 uncultured Gammaproteobacteria bacterium
TTGGTGGTGGCGATAATTCGTACATCAAGCTCGATAACGCGATTCCTGCCAAGACGCTCCACTTCCTTTTCCTGGAGTACACGCAGAATTTTTGCCTGCAGACCGAGATCCATTTCGGTGATTTCATCGAGTAGCAGACTTCCACCCTGGGCCTGTTCAAATTTGCCCATGGTTGTCTTGTGCGCCCCGGTAAAAGCGCCTTTCTCATAACCAAACAAAACCGCCTCGAGCATGTTTTCCGGAATGGCAGCGCAGTTAATCGCGACAAAGGCGGCGTCGCTGCGACTGGAATTCTGATGGATGAAGCGCGAGTAAACTTCCTTGCCTACCCCGGATTCACCATTCAATAATACCGACACATCGGTCTGTGATACGCGACGCGCCAGTTTCAGCGTTTCCACACTGCTGCTATCCACCGCGATCAGGTCCTGGTCGATATCTACGGGTCGGCGCATCTGTTTTTTCACGGTATTCACCAGGCTGCCCACTTCGAAAGGCTTGACCAGATAATCCACCGCGCCAGCCTGGATCGCGTCCACCGCCTGGGGTATGGAGCCGTAGGCGGTCATCAGAATCACCGGTACATCAATTTGTTGCTGACGGATACTGGAAAGCAACTCGTATCCATCGCCAGGGCTCATTTGCACATCGCTGAGCACCAGCGATGCCGAATGGCTACCGAGGAAGCGTTCTGCAGCCTGACCATTTTCTACATCGTGGTAACTGATTTTATTCAGCTCCAGTGTGTCGCATATCGCCTCGCGTAAGGCTGCATCGTCTTCTACTACCAGTACATCAACCATGGTTTACTCCCCAGAAATCCTTCAGTTAACAATTTTCGAACTAATCTGTGTTTTCACTGCCTGTCGACAGGGCAGGAATATACGGAAACGACAGCCCCTGCCTGGTTGCGAATACACCGCTATGCGACCCTGGTGCGACTCGATCACCGACTTAACCACGGCCAGCCCGAGACCGGTGCCATCTGTCTTGGTACTGAAAAAGGGGTCGAATATGTGACGACGCGTTTCCCGGTCCATACCACAGCCATTATCCTGCAGCGAAACCGACAACAGGCCACGCCTGGTCATAGCGACGTGGATGTGAATGCGTGGTTGCTCGCTGCAAGCCTGCAATGCGTTGACGCAGAGGTTTGCCAGCGCGCCGAGTAGCGCATCCTTGTTGCCCTGTAACTCAGCCTCGATCTGACTGTGATCGATAGACAGTTCGGCGCCGCGCTGATGTAACTGGGGTAATAGCTGTTCTTCCAACTCTGCGATTAACTCGCTGACGGAGAAGCGTGTGGTGACAAACTGTCCACCATGAGCGAAGACCAACATATCGTTGATCATTTTTTCGATATGCCTTATGCCGTTGAGCGCCTTGCCACAGAAATTCTGGCTGGTTGCCGCATCGAGTTCGGCGTCGACGGTTTGTGAAAGATAGAGCATGGCCGAAGCCAGCGGTGTACGGATCTGATGGGCCAGGCTGGCCATCATCTTTCCCATCGTCATCAGGTGCAGGTTTTGCTGTGCCGCTCGTTGCAGTTTGCGTGTTTGGGTTACGTCGCTGAGCAGCAGGACCTGTCCCGGCGCATAACCCAACGGCCGCGTTGAAATGCTAAATTGACGCCCATCCTCGGTCTTCAGTTCACCTTGATCGAGCTCTTGCAGAAAAACGCGTTGCACACAGTCCCGCCAGGCCTGTTGATACACATCCTCACCCAGCAATTGGCGTGCATTATCATTTGCCAGGCTGATATGACCCTGGGGGTCTAACACCACCACCGCACCCGGGATGGCATCGATGAGCCCATCGAGTTGCTCTACGCGCTGTTGCATTGCTTTAGCGGCGCCCTGCTCGACTGTCGGGATCAAGCGATCGGCGGCATGATTGATTTCATCGGCGCTGGCGCAAAGGTTTTGCGAAAGCTGATTGAACTGCTCGAAGGCACGCAACAATTGTTGCTGTGACGGGGATTGGTTTGTTTGATTTTGATTGTCCACCCCGAAAGAGGTGCACAAGACAAACCAACTATGGTAAGTCTTTTAAAATCAGATAGTTACAGGATTGGCTTTACGCCAGCGTCATTTAAATGACGTTATTCAGAGCGCTCAATCTCGTATTTGCGCATTTTTTCGACGAGTGTGGTACGGCGCATGTTGAGCATGGTAGCGGCACGCGCGACCACATAATTGGTTTTACTCAGCGCCTGCTCAATCAGGGAAATCTCAATCTCGGTCAGATATTTCTTCATATCTATACCGTCGCTGGGTAACTGCTCTACATCCAGCTTCACCGGCGAAACCAGGGTATCGTCGTCATCGCTATCCAGCTGCTGGATAACCGACTGGCTCTGGTATTTCTCCGGTAAATCCTTGGAATCAACTACCCCGTGGGGGTAGAGAATGGCGAGGCGTTCGACCAGATTGGCGAGTTCACGTACGTTACCGGGCCAGCTATATTGCTGCAGCATGGATATGGCTTTCTTGCTCAGTCGCACCGAACCACGGTTATCACGCTCGATACGCGCAACCATTTCATGGATAAGCATCGGAATATCGACATCGCGTTCACGCAGTGGTGGAACTTCGATGGGAAATACGTTCAGACGATAGAATAAATCCTCGCGAAACAGTCCATCGCTGATCAAATCTTCGAGTCTTCGGTGGGTCGCCGCGATCACGCGCACGTCTGCTTTAATCGATTTGTTGCTACCCACTTTTTCATAGCAACGCTCTTGCAGGACGCGTAACAGCTTGACCTGCATCGGTAAGGGCATGTCGCCTATTTCGTCGAGAAAAATAACCCCGCCCTCGGCCAGTTCGAAACGCCCCTGGCGGGAGCTGATGGCACCGGTAAAAGCGCCTTTCTCGTGGCCGAACAACTCGCTTTCGAGCAAGTCAGCCGGAATCGCGCCGCAATTGATCGGCACAAAGGGTTTATTGGAACGTGAAGACTGGGCGTGAATATTGCGTGCTATGACTTCCTTGCCGGTGCCTGAATCACCGAGTATCAGCACCGAAGCGTTGGTATCGGATACTTGATCAATCATCAGATTGATTCGGTCGATTGCGTTACTCGCACCGATTAACTGCTGGCACTCGCGATTTTGCATACGCCGTTCGCGCTTGTTGTGCTTGCGTGCCTGGTCGAGCACCTGAGAAAGCGAGTAATAGTCGGACTGAAAACAAAGGCCGGAGATATAGGGTAGCTGTACAACAATTTCCAGCGAATTCAATTCCGACTTGTCAGCGGTTAGCACCACCGGGTATTGACACTTGTCTTCCAGGTTACGCTTCAGGAAAAACTCGGTAACTTCTTCGCTGCCTATACTGAATATGGCCAGATAGTTATAGAGTTCACGCCGCGGTATATCGGCGAGTTGTTCGGGTGAGATGAGCTTGGCATCAACTTTAATGAATCCCAGAACTGCCAGGAAAGAGTGTCCGCGCGTGTAATTGGAATCGACTACCAGTACTTCGTTGCTGTCTTGATTACCGCTATGTTCCATCATCGACTAAGCCCAGGTTGCGAAAATTTGTGCCAGTCGGGAAATTGACGGCATTGAAATTCAAGGAAAGTCTAGACCAAGCTGCCAAAATTACGACAGAAAAATGTGAATTACTTCATTGTTTTTTTCTATCAGGTAAATGGGGTCACTCTGCCATGGCGCGGGTATTTTGATAGGCACGCGCGGCGCGGCTGTTACTGCGCAAACTGGCTTGCTGGTTCAGTATCGACTGGCGGAAACCGGTCAGCTTAAGCACCACCTGGTCATTCAGACTTTTCAGGTGTTGCGCCTTTATCTGATCAATTTCAGCTATCGATTCTGCGAAAGCCTGATGGATCAAGGGCTGTCGCTTCGCGTCAATCGCGTCGACAGCGTCAAATTCACCGGCATCAAGCAGTTCAAGAATATCGTCGGTTAGTGTAATCGCCTGCATTAAGGCAGTTTGTTGACGCATGCTCATTCAGACCGCCTAAACGGCGTGCCCCCCGGTCAATTGCGGAAGCTGCACCCAGGCCGACTTGATTTCGAGCAGCAATCGGCTGACTTCCTCAAGCTTGTCGCTATCGTTGCTGATATTCGCTTCGCTGAGGGTGATGCTCATGTATTGATAGAGTAGCGACAGGTTTTCCGACAGGTCGCCGGGTTGACTGTGATCGAGGCAATCGCTAAGTCCACCAATGATGGAGATGGCCTTGCTGATGTATTCGCCCTTTTGATCGATTCTTTCATACTGTATCGCACCACGAGCCTGGGCAATTCGCTCCAGCGCTCCGTTCATCAGCCGCAGGATTAACTCATGAGGATTGGCGTATACGATGGAACTGTTGTCAGCGGACTGGTATTGATTGACGGCTTTCAGGGCAAGATTGCTCATCTAGTTTTTCTCCTTGGCGTTTATATAGTTATCGTCTTCATGTCGGATTTCTTTAGCAATCGCACGAATTTAGTTAATTAGAGATCGAGTTTGGTTTGGGCAGGTTGGCCAACTGCTGGGTCAGGAAACTGCTAGTCTGGTTAAACTGAGCTACCAGTACATCGAGTGCAGTAAACTGTCGCACCAGGCGCGCTTCCAGCTTGGAAATCCGCTCATCCAGCCTGCTTCTGTCATCGCTTATTTCTTCGAGGCCATCGTTCAGGCTTTCTTCGCGCGCAGCAATGGTTCCATCCGATAGTAAGAAACCATCGAGTAGATCATCGAGCCTGGCCGCCAGGCCTTTGCTCAGGGTTATGCTGCCCAGATTTCCGATACTACCGTTGAGCAGTTCTACCGATAATCCAATACTGTTGCCGGAAGTGCTGGTCAGGATATTGCCATTGAAGCTGGCGGCGGCTCCGTTAATAGTCGCGCTCTGGTCGGTGCCATCGACACCGCTACCCACAGTAATGCCGAAATCGGCGCTGCTTTGCGGATCGATAGCGGTAACCGCAACAGTGGATTCGGATCCCTGGGTGTTGGAAGTAATGACGAAACGATCGCTAGTGGCGTTGTAACTGACAGTCACCGACTTGCCGGCCGTAACCAGTGGCCCGGCGGCATTAATCTGTGCCTGGATTTCGCTGGCCAGATCTGTTTCGTTGAGGTAGATCCCGCCGGTGAGGGTGATGTTGCCAGTGGATACACCATCGACAGTCAGGGTCAGGTTATTGTTATTGTTCTGAACTTGTAAAGCGCTGACCGGCCCAGTACCGGTGAAAACACCCTGGGTCTCATAGGAATTAACATTTACCGCATAAGTCCCGGGTTGGGTTTCATTGCTCGCAGACAGGTAGTTCAGCGATGCACTCGAAGACTGGCCTTGCAAGGAAAACAAACCTTCCACTGCACCGGCATTATTAAGCAAAGCATCCTGCAAGGCGCTGCTATCGACGTCCAGCGTGCCATTGGAGTTGGTGGTTATGCCGATGTCGACCAGAGACCTGATATTACCCTGCAATCCGGGTATGCGGCCGAACACAAGGCTTCGAACCTGACTGGCAATACTGCGCACCGTAAAATCGCCGGTGAGTACACTGCCGCTGCCGCTCTCGGCATTATAGCTGGTCAGCGATTTGATACTATTCATCAGCTCGTTATAGCTACCGACGAAAGTGTTAATAGAGTTAGTAATAGCGCTGCGGTTCTCGGCAATATCTACCTGAATTATATTACCCGCATCGGCTTCCAACAGGTTCAGCGTAACACCGTCTATGGCCCCGGTTATTTCATTCTTGTCCCGCGTTATATCGAGACCGTTAATAGTGAGCGCTGCGTCCTGGGCGGCGACCGTTTGTGTCAGGCTGGATTGTGCCGAGGCATTGAAAGCAAGCTGAGAAAGACCACCATTGTCCATGTCATCACCGTCGCCATCACCGGAAACGGTTATTTCCATGCTATTGGCGGCACCGGTGCTCTGCGATGTCAATACCAGGCGATAGCCGTTGCCGTCGTTGATAATCGAGGCCTGCACATCGTAATCATTATCGTTGATGTAATCGCGCAATCCGCTTAGCGTGGTATTGTTGTTGGCTACGCTTACTTCAATATCCAGTGCCGGTTTGGATGCATCGGCGCTAAAACTATAGGGTCCGGTAGTGGTGGTACCGAACTGAATACTCAGGTTGCCACTACCCACAGTGTCGTCGACACTGCTAAAAGCCGTTGCCGCATTGCTCGCCAATGAATGTGATCTCGCCAGTGCAGTGACTTCAACACTGTAACTGCCGACATCGGCAAAGTTTTCCACCGTCGCAGAAAACAGCGACGAGTTGGACAAAGTGCTGGTTTTGGCATCGAAGGCCGAGGAGGATTGCAGCCCCGAGAGGCTGGACTGGAATTGTGACAGCGAACTGCGCAATAAACCAAATGCCGACAGTTCGGTGGTGATGCTTTGTTCCTTGAAGGAGAGACGATTTTCGGTGGGCGCGCGTTCAGCCTCTACCAGCCCCGAGATCAATGATCCCAGATCCAGTCCCGAGCCTATACCCAGTGAACTTATAGCTGCCATTCGATCTCACCTGTAATGATTGGTGCTTGTGTAGCCAGCTTTGTTAAGCCGACTTTTAAAGCAAAACGAGAAGGAGTTTGTAACTACCCCCTTCTCTCTTTTCTAACAACATTTCCTTACAGTGATACTGCAAGAACCAGACCAGTTTTTTCAGGTACTATCCGAAAACAACAAGCCATGCTCCAGTTCTCCCCAGGCCACTGTATTTTCCTGTACATCACGAAGTAGAGTCGCTATTGCCAGCACCTCTTCGGATGGAATCTGTCGAATTAACTCACCACTGCCCGAGTCAATGACCCGGATGATGGTACGACCACTGTCTTCATCCATGTTGAACGAAATATCGCGTTGGATATTCTGGACGATTTTGTTGATCCTGGTGACGGCGTCACGGATCTCGACGGACTCTTCGAATCGAGGTGGCAGATCTTTACCCCTACTGGGCAATTCCTGTCCCCGTGCTTCTGGCAAACTGGCTAGCTCAGGCTTCGCTACCTGTCTTGAGTTTAAAGCAGGGCTCGATGATCTGATTGCCGCTATGCTTGATATCTCGTTAGCCATTTTATTTCTCCGCTTGAAAAGTAGGCTGGCAGAAACTCTGCCAGCCACTTATCTACCTGTTACTGAAGTAAGGCCAGAACATTCTGCGGAAGCGCATTCGCCTGCGACAGTATCGATATACCGGCCTGCTGCAGAATCTGACTACGCGTCAACTCGGCTGTTTCAGCAGCAAAGTCAGCGTCACGAATACGCGAGCGCGAAGCCGACAGGTTCTCGGAGGTTACGCTCAGGTTCGAGATAGTCGATTCGAAACGAGTCTGCACCGCACCCAGCTGGGCACGCAAACCGCTCACCTGTTGCAACGCAAAGTCCAGGGTCAGCAGCGAGTCGTTGGCCGTGGTTCCGGTCAGTACGTCGACACCGGCCAGAGTTCTATCCGCCTGTACGCCACCCAGTGCAGTACTGGCAGCTTCAACCGCGAAGGTACC
>CAXBMV010000134.1:0-7385 GCA_963976575.1 uncultured Gammaproteobacteria bacterium
TGTCACCCCAGGTGGCCAGTGCCATCCAGGGCGGTCGCACCGACGAGCGCTATGGCAACGTGCAAACTAACAGGCCAGGTTATTCGGTATTTGCCTGCAGCGACGACAACATCATGGTCGGAGCCTTTAGCCTGGCTCAGCATGGCAAATTATTTGCAGCGCTTGGAATCGGTGATCTTATCGATATACCGGCCAAATTCGACAAGCATTGGCTGGCAGAAAACGGCGTTGCGTTGCGTGACATCATGTTAACGAAATTCGCTCTGCAGTCGGCCAGTCACTGGGAAATATTTCTCAACGAAAATGACGTGCCGGCGGCCCGCGTGCGTGACCTGTATGACATGCTAAGCAAGGATCAGTGCAGGCGCTCGGCCCATAGCCGGCATCAACGTTATCCTGATCAGACGCTAAGCGCTCCGATTGCAGCGTTTCATTTTGCCGAAAACGGGCCCCAACTGGATAAACGCTGCGCGCGCCATGGCGAAGATAGCGACAGGGTATTAGCCGAACTTGGATACAGCGAGCAGCAGATACAGCAATTCAGAAAGCAGGGCGTCATATGATATTCGAAGTCCGCCTGCAGCAGTCGTGCGCGCAATTTTTACTGGTCTCTCTACTTGCGAAGCGTCGTGAGCAGATGAGCTTACGCGCACAAAGTTGTTTTATTAACCGGGTGAATGTTCGCCGCCGGACGGATTGACCGTGGCAAAAGTAGAATCCAGTTTCGGCATGGCATTGCTGTCCTCCTGGGCACTGATGCTCGGCTTCGGCATACTCATGCTGGGCGATGGTTTACAAGGTACTTTGCTGGCGGTGCGCGCTGATCAGGAAGGTTTTTCTGCGACACTGACCGGCCTGGTGATGTCGACTTTTTACCTCGGCTTCCTGTTGGGTTCGGTGTTGGCCCCGCGTATTACCGCCAATGTAGGACATATCCGTGTATTCGCCGCGCTGGCCGCGCTCGCCTCTGCGGCGATTCTGGTTCACGCCGTGTTTGTCAACGTGGCGGTATGGATAGCACTACGCTTTGTCAGCGGCTTCTGTTTTGCGGGGCTTTATATAGTGGCGGAAAGCTGGCTGAACGACCGCGCCACCAATGCCACGCGTGGCAAGCTGCTCTCGCTTTACATGGTGGTGTCATATATTGGCGTCGGCGCCGGCCAACTGCTTCTTAACCTGGCAAGCCCCGGCGAATACCCCTTGTTCATACTCACCTCGGTATTGATTTCGGTCGCCGTGGTGCCATTGCTGTTGTCTGCAGGTTCACCACCTCCATTCAGGAATTCGGTAGGTATCAGTCTGTTGCAACTACTGCGACTATCACCGCTAGGCATGGTTGGTATGTTTGGTGTCGGTCTTGTAACCGCGACCTTTTTTGCACTTGGTCCGGTTTATGGTCAGCGCATCGGCCTCAGCGTAAAGGAAATTTCCTATTTCATGGCGGCTGCAGTGCTTGGTACGGTGTTATTGCAAGGGCCGGTTGGCGCGCTCTCGGACAAGTTCGATAGACGCCTGGTGTTGACCATATTGACACTGTTAACCGCGTTTTCGACGCTTCTATGTATTGCCGCGGCGCCCATGTCGACGCAGATGCTGTACATCTCTATCGCTATTTTTGGCGGGCTGGCGCTACCGCTTTATTCAGTTTGTATAGCACTGACCAACGACCGCCTCGAACCCAGTCAAATGATCGCGGCCAGTGGAGCGCTGGTTTTGATCGGTGGGCTCGGCGCTGTTACCGGACCCTTGCTGGTTGCCAGCATCATGGATCAGTTCGGAGAAGAATCATTCTTCTGGGCAATGGGGGCTGTACACGGATTGATCGGACTGTTTGCCCTGTTTCGTATGTTGCGTCGCTCGGCGACTCCGCTCGGCCGGCAGAAACCAAGTACACCGGGAACGTTACATCCGTCTGTGTGGAGTGGTGAAAATGCGCAGGCCTATGCCGACGAGGAGAGCGAGGACGAGACTTAGAGTTTTTTTACCAGTGCCCTGATGTAGGCTATGCGCAGCGCGACGTCTTCTTCTAGAAAATTGATTTCGTCGGCGATTTGTCCGGCGAGATCGTCGCTTCTGGTTTTCTCTACCTTGAGCTGTTCGAGTTCGTGCAGGGCATCGCGAAACGCCGGTACACTTTCAAATATCATGCCGGTCTGACGCGAACCGCTATCGACAATCACCGATTTTTTTAGTCGTGGAAATTTGAATTTTTTACTGATCGGTAGCGGTGAACCCTTTTTCCTTTTGTAAACTATCCGCAAGATATCCTGATCTTCGGTTGAATAGACTGCGAATTTCTCAATTTCCTGAGGATTCTGGATTCCCATCTCCTTCAAGTGCGGGTAGTTTTTCATTTTGGTGTCCTTGCGAGTCTAGTGGCTGGTCGGCTGTGCCGGGTCTGTTTTACCGACTTTTTCATAGCCGTGCAATATTTTCTGCGTGGCAGTTTCGGCTTCTTCTAATTGTGCCAGGGTGAGGTGACAGGCGATGACATGTCCATTCTCCAGATGCACGTCCGGTGGCGTTTGTTTGTCGCAGGTTCCTTCTATCGCCAGCGGGCAGCGATTGAAAAATGGGCAGCCTGTTGCGGTAATTTCGACACCGCGGGCGATTCCAACCGCCATTTCTCGCTTTTTCATGGTGTCTTCCAGCCAGCCGATGCGTAATTCGGGCACCGAACTGATGAGCAGGCGGGTATAAGGATGGAATGGCGGTTCCAGTACTTCGTCGGTGGGTCCTTGTTCGACCACGCGTCCTGCGTATAAAACCACGATCTCATCGGCGAAAGAGGCTACCGTGGATAAATCGTGGCTGATGAAAACAAAGGAAACACCGGTTTTGTCACGCAGATTGGTCAACAGTTTGATGACATTGGCGCCGACGATACTGTCCAGAGCCGAGGTCACTTCATCGCAAAGCATGACTTCCGGGTTGGCGGCGAGAGAGCGCGCCATGTTGATGCGCTGTTTTTGCCCGCCGGATAATTCCATCGGGTAGCGGCTGGCGAACTCGGCCGGTAATTCGACCATCTCGAGTATTTCGGCGACCTTGGCACGCTTTTGCTTGCCTTTGAGGCCGTGATAAAACTCCAATGGTCTGCCGAGTATATCGCCGATTAACTGTTTCGGGTTTAGTGCGGTGTCGGCCATTTGAAAGACGAATTGTACCTTTTTCAGTTCATCGAGTTTGCGGTCCTGCAAATCACCTTCCAGGGTTTTTCCGTCGAGTATGATTTCACCTCTGGCGGGCGGCAACATGCCTGCCATGACTCGCGCCAGTGTCGATTTGCCACAACCCGATTCCCCGATAACCCCCACCACATGTCCATTCTTGACGCTGACATTGATATCTCTGAGGATTGGAATCCTGGGTTCGCCGTTGATGATTCCACCATAACCCGCGGTCATGTTTTTCACTTCGATGTTGTCGATAACGCGATCGTGATCGCCGCTGAGTTCGACCCCGAGCCCGGCCACCGGTTTGGGTCTGACCGCTTCCATCAAGCGTTTGGTATAAGCATGAGTAGGGCGATTGATGATTTGTTCGGCCGGCCCCTGTTCCATCACTTCACCGCTATAGAGAACAACGATATGATCGGCGATTTGTGCCACCACGGCGAGATCATGGGTGACATAAATCGCCGCCGAGTTCTGCTCCTTGATGACTTTCTTGAAAGCCTTCAGCACTTCGATCTGGGTAGTCACGTCCAGTGCTGTGGTGGGCTCGTCCAGCACCATTAAATCGGGTTTTCCGCATAAGGCCATGGCTGCCATCAAACGTTGCAACTGGCCACCGGATACCTGATGCGGATAGCGAAAGCCGATGCGGTCTGCATCCGGCAGTTCGAGAGCATGATAAAGCTCGACAGCGCGTTTGGTGGCTTCTTCCTGGGTGAGTACGCCATGCAATACCGCCGATTCGGTCACCTGTTCACCGATGGTAATGGCCGGGTTGAAAGTGGCCGCGGCCGATTGCGCCAGGTAGGCCACGTTGACGCCGCGAATCTCGCGTTGGCGCAGCGGTGGCATGGTTAAAACATCTTCGCCGTAGAGCAGGGCCTGGCCACCGGTGAATTCCAGACCGGGCTTGGTATAAGCCAGCGAGGCCAGCGAAATAGTCGTCTTGCCCGATCCCGACTCGCCGATCAAGGCAACTACCTCGCCCTTGTGGATGTCAAAAGAAACACCCTTGACGATTGGAATTTCGACACCATCCTCGTGGTAGGCACTAATGCGAAGGTCTTTGACTTCAAACAGTTTTTCTTTTTCCATGCTGCTACACCATTTTCCTGGCGAGACTGCCACCGGACTTGGCGGATATGTCGTCGACGATTAAATTGATCGAGATGGTAAAGGTGGCGATCGCAAAGGCGGGCCAGATTGCCGCGTAGGAGCCATAGGTGAGGCCGGCAAGGTTTTCTCGCACCATGGCACCCCAGTCGGAGGCGGGTGGCTGTACGCCCAGCCCGAGGAAGCTCAGGCTGGAAATAAACAATACAACAAAGACCAGGCGCAGACCGAAATCGGTCGCCAGCGGCATGGCTGCGTTTGGCAGGACTTCCGATCTTATAATCCACCAGACGCCTTCACCGCGCGCATGCGCAGCTTCGACAAAATCCTGCACCATGATGTCCTGACCTAGCGCGCGCGCTATTCGGAATACGCTGGTGGCATAAATGACTGCTGCTGTACAAATCAGTATAGGCACCGAGGATCCCAGTGCGGCTATGACGATCAAGCCGAGCATGATCGACGGTAGTGCGAGTATGGCGTCATTGACGCGACTGATGCCCATGTCTATCCAGCCACCCTTGACCGCGGCGAGTATGCCCAGCGTAATGCCAATCAGGTAGGCGAGCAGCGTCGATAGCAGGGCTATGCCTATGGTATTGCGCGCGCCATAGAGGATGCGCGAATAGGTGTCGCGGCCGAGGTAATCGGTGCCCAGGTAAAATGTGCCGTATTCGCCGGAATAGGCATTCAGAAAGCTGTCATCACCCTCCATGTCCATTTCGTGGAATGGTGCGATGGATGGACCTATGGCAACTATGACCAGCCAGAAAACGACGATTGCGACCGAGATCTTGCCAATCCAGCTGAGCCTGATGCGACGTTTCGGCGGCGCATCGGGCAACTCGGCGAAGGCATCGAGTTTGGCGAGGACTTCTTCTTCTTTGCTTGTCGTGGCTTCAGTCATAATTTTATCCTCTCGTCCTATTTTGGATTTCTCAGGCGCGGGTTGGAAAGTATCGAGGCGATGTCGGCCATCAATATGAGGACAACATAGGTCGCGCAGAAAATCATCGCGCAGGCCTGAACCAAAGGCAGGTCACGCGTCTGCACACCATCAATCATCAATTTGGCAAGCCCGGGATAGGCGAAAATGGTCTCGACTATGACTACGCCGCTGACCAGATAAGCCAGGTTCAGGGCGATGACATTGACGATGGGGCCGATCGCATTGTAGAAGGCATGGCGCAGGATAATGCGGCTGCGTGGAACGCCTTTCAAAATAGCCATTTCGATATAAGGTGAATTCATTACGTTCAATATGCCGGCACGGGTCATGCGAATCATTTGCGCCGAGACCACAATCACCAGGGTGAATAGCGGCATCGCCAGCGCGCGCATCAATTCGAGTATGGTTTCGTCGCCGGTCAGATATACGGTCGAAGGTAGCCAGTGCAATTCCACTGCAAATACCAGTACCAATACCGTGGCGATGAAAAATTCTGGAACAGAAATCGTGCTGAGTGTGCCGAAGGTAACGATACGGTCCAGCCAGGTACCCGGGTGCATGGCAGCCCAGAGGCCGAGTGCTATGGATATCGGTATCGATATCGCTGCAACCAGGCCGGCCATCATCATGGTATTGCCGAGGCGACCATCGATCAGGCTTGCAATGCTTGCGCCACCGGCCTTTGAGGTACCCAGATCGCCAGTGGCCATATTGCCCAGCCAGGAGAAATACTGAATGTAACCGGGTTGGTCCATGCCCAGCTCGGCGCGTAACGCTGCCAGGGTTTCGGGTGTTGCGCTTTGTCCGAGGATGATCTGAGCGACGTCACCCGGCAGTATGCTGGTTGCAAGAAAGACGATGATCGATACCACGATCAGGGTAGCGATACCAATGCCTATGCGCTGCAAAACCATTTGCGTCATCATTTGAACAATCCTCCAGTATTATTATCTGCCTGCCGCAGTAGCCGGGTAGGGGCAGTTTTATCGAGTGCTTTAATGCTCTTCTTGAATTTTATAATAGATATTTTATCGATCGATCTTACCGCAATAAAAAAGGCCCGTAAAAATTCATTTCTACGGGCCCTGATTTTACCAGCTGTTAATACCGCTTAAGCCAGCCAGATGAACTCCGGCCATTCACAGCCACCCAGTTGTCCCAGAGGAACCGTGGGCATACCCATGATGTTTTTCGCGATACCATCGTTGATGTTGGAAAATGCCGGGATGACCATACCGCTGCCATTGTGAATCAGCGTTTGCATCTCACAATACATGGCATGGCGTTTGGCCGGATCGGTTTCCGCTAATGACATACTGAGCAACTCGCCCATTCGGGCGTTATTCCAGTAGGTATCGTTCCAGGCAGCGCCCGGTCCAAACTGGATTGCCATTTGCGAGTTAGCAGTCGGGCGCATGTTCCAGCTGACCACGTTCAGGGGATCCTTCATCCATACCGCTCCCCAGTAGCCATCGGTAGGCACTTTATTCAATTTCAGGTCGAATCCGATCTTGGCGCAGTTAGCCTGAGCCAGCAGAGCGGCGTCTTCTATGCCTGACATAACCGGTGCCATAGACAAGGATGCGCTGCTATAACCTGATTTTTTGAAATGAAACTTGGCCTTGTCGGGGTCGAAAGGACGCTGAGGCAACTCGTGGCAAAAATCGCGTCCGTGTGCGGGGCTGACCGGTGTGTCGTTACCGACAGAACCCTTGCCCTTGAGGATACGTTTGACGATGCGCTCGCGATCCTGGATGTACTGCATACCCTTGACGAAATCATCGTTGCTGCCAGGTTCAGAGTTCTTCAATATGCAAAAACCCATTTGCAGCGCTGCCGGTACCGACAGCAGGTTGGCATTGTTCGAAGATTCAACCTGTCTGAAGGCCTTGCCGTCGATCTGCGTAACCATTTGCACGTCACCTGACAGCAGGGCATTCACACGCGCTACCGGGTCGGTGATGGCGGTGATTTCAACCGCATCGAGGTTGGCGCCTTCACGCCAGTAATTATTATTACGCGTATGCACCGACTTTACGCCAGGCTGGAATGAATCCGTCACGTAAGGACCGGTGCCTATGCCACCGCCCTTGGTACCGTTCCTGACGATCTTGGTCTGGAACAAACCGAGTACTACGGGCAGGTCG
>CAXBMV010000135.1:0-7382 GCA_963976575.1 uncultured Gammaproteobacteria bacterium
AATGAAGGCTAAAAGCTGAATCTTTCCACGGCGTCTGCTGGAATGACACCCTTGATCCACTCAGCCATCTGCTGAAAAAAGTCTAATGTAGCTGAATCCTGCCAAATTTGCGTCGTCGGTGCTGGCGTCAGGCTAAATAGTAATACTAGCATGGTCACTATCAATACACCCCGGGCTCCACCGAATACCACTCCGAGAGCCTTGTCGGTACCGCTCAGACCTGTTTTGGAAACCAGCTGGCTGGCGATAAAGTTGATGATCGCTCCAACTATGAGGGTGATAACAAAGAGTATGCCGCCACCTGCCATCATACGAATGGTGGCAGATTCGACGAAAGGTTCGAGCAAACCTGCCATTGGCAGGAAGTAGCGGAAAGCAACGACACCGGCAACAATCCAGGTAACCAGCGAGATTGATTCTTTGACAAATCCACGGATCAGGCTGATCAGGGCGGATAAAAGAATCACTGCGAAAATTACCAGATCTAGCCAGCTCATAAAACGCCTCGTATATAGTTAAGTCGCTTCACCATCTCGCGACGACGGTGAACAATCGCTTCAGAGCAGTTCGCGGAGGCTGGATTATCTTTCATACTTCATGATAATGCCATCGATGTTATGTTTCGCTTTGATCTTGTTTTGCGCCACTCTGCTTAAATCGCGATCAGCAAATGGTCCCAGTCTGACCCGGTAGTTTGCCGTACCATCGATATTGAACTGCTCGATAAATACTGCCGCAATATTGGATTTGCGCATGCTGTCTCGTTGCGATAAAGCCTTGCTACGATCCTGAAAACTGCCCACCTGCAACACCCAGCTGTCGCCACCGACCCTGGCCTTGGGCGCAGCTTCAGGCTCGGCGACACTGGTTTTCGCGACCACGGGCTCCACTGGTTTGTCTTCAGGCGCGACCGGAATATTGCTCGATGTCTCATCTACAAAGCGAGGTTTTAAAACGGGTAAACTGGCTGCACTGGTTTCAAGTTCGATGATTTTCCGTTTGAAATCCGGATTTCCAGAAACCACGGGTTGCGCCGGAATGACCACTTCCAGCTTATCTTTGCGCACCCCCGAACCATCCAGGATCATCGGCAGGAATACCACCGCAAGCGCAAATATCACGGCCATGCCAACGAGACGATTTTTAATTTGTTGATCCATTCCTGTTAGCTTTCGCCCGAATTGGGTAATGCGCGGAGTAGCTGTTCGACGGTTACAAAGGAGCCAGTAACCAGCATTATATCCTCATTGTGCAAAGATGACAGCGCATGTTCCAGTGCCTCTGGCGCCGTTTCAAAGTAATGCTCTGCGGTCACCTGGGATGCAATACGAGCCTGCAGTTGCTGACTGTTCAAACCGCGATCAGCATTGAGTGTCAGCAGCCACCAGTCGTCAACCACCGCTTGTAATGCCTCTACAAACAAATCGGGCTGCTTGTCCTCGAGCATACCCAGTAAAACAACTACCCGGCCGTTAGTTCCACGCAGTTTCGAGAGGCTCGAAGCCAGTGCAAGTGCGGCATGGTGGTTATGCCCCACATCCAGATATAGTTGAAATTCACCACAACTGCCAATGCGCTCGAAGCGCCCGCGCAGACGGGTGCCCATGAAGAACTGTCTAATCTCGGACGCAGTATATTCCGATAAGGGTAATAATTTCGACAACCCGGCTACCACTGCAGCCGTATTCTGTATCTGGTGCTCACCCGTAAGGGCGGCGGAAATTCGATATTCGAGCTGGCCGCAACGCCAGGTGAATTCTCCGTCCTGACGGTCCACAGCTTCAAAATCGACGCCATAATAGAGGCTGTCACAGCCATGTCGGTCTATTTCACTGCGTACCGAGCGAGTCGGGTCCGGGTCAGCGACGATAACTGGAATATGGGGGCGCAGTACACCGGCCTTTTCAAACCCTATTTTTTCGCGATTGTCGCCGAGCCAGGCCTGATGATCGATATCAACAGGTGTCAGGTGAACAAGATCTGCATCGATAAGATTTACGGCATCCAGTCGTCCACCCAGCCCCACCTCTAGAATGGCATAGTCAGGCTGCCACTGCTTAATCAGGAACAATGCGGCCAGGGTACCAAACTCAAAATAGGTCAACGCGGTTTCCTGCCTGGCCAGATCGATTGCTGCAAATGCCTCGCACAGTTCGGAGTCGGAAACTGATTCAAGATTCAGCTTTATACGTTCGTTGTAATCCAGCAAATGAGGTGAGGTGTAACTGGCAACGCTGAATCCGGCACTGCGCAACCAACTTTCATAGGCTGCCACGGTTGAACCCTTGCCATTGGTCCCGGCAACGGTGATTACCTTGCCGGCAATTTTGCCAATTCCCAGCCGTTGCGCCACCGCGCCCACACGATCAAGCCCGAGATCGATTGCCTTATCGTGTAATTGCAGCTGCCAGTCCAGCCATTGCTTGAGACTATCAAATCGCATGATGAGTTTTTCGGAAATGCAGGTGGATCAGGGTGCCGCCTGCCCCATCATCATGGTACAGAGTGAACTGATCTTGTCGCGCATCTGACGCCGGTCGACGATCATGTCAATTGCGCCATGTTCAAGCAGAAACTCGCTGCGTTGAAAGCCTTCCGGTAAGGTCTCACGCACGGTTTGCTCTATGACGCGAGGCCCGGCAAATCCAACCAGCGCATTGGGTTCACCGATATGGATATCACCTAACATTGCCAGGCTAGCGGAAACACCGCCGAGGGTGGGATCAGTCAGAACACATATATAGGGGATGCCATGGCGCGCCAATTTACTCAAGGCGGCACTGGTCTTGGTCATTTGCATCAGCGAAAACAGGGCTTCCTGCATGCGAGCGCCACCACTGGCGGTAAAACAGACCAGTGGAATACGGTGTTCAATACAGGCGTTTACCGCGCGCACAAACTTCTCGCCCACAACCGAGCCCATGGAGCCGGCCATAAACTTAAACTCAAATGCAGCGGCTACCAGTTCAACGCCTTTAACCTTGCCCCGCAATACGATCAATGCATCCTTTTCGCCAGTGAGTTTCTGCGCTTGATGCAAACGATCCCGGTATTTCTTATCATCCTTGAACTTGAGAACATCGTCGGCTTCCAGCTTTGCGGCTATTTCGACCAGATCGCCCTCATCAAAAAAGAATTCCAGACGCCGCCTCGCACTAATACGCATATGGAAGTCACATTTTGTGCAAACTTCCTGATTACGCTCAAGTTCTGCACGGTAAATAATGGCATCGCAGGAATCACATTTTGCCCATAAGCCTTCGGGGACATTTTTCTTATCATTGCCTGCTGAAGTACGAATCTTTGAAGGCAAAAGTCTTTCAAACCAGTTCATATAGTCCCCCCGGATTTCCTGACGAATGGCGCAGAAGTAATCTTGTCGAATTGAAGCTTGATGCTTTTGGCCCCGGCACGAGGGTAGAATCCACTAACTGGCATTTTTAAGACTGTCGCCACGATTAACCTCTTTTATGAATTGATCGATCAAATCGATATTTTTAACAGCGACTGGCGATTCTACACCGCTACTTACGTCGACTCCCCAGGGTCTTACCCTGGCTATAGCCTCGGCAACATTCGATGGTTTCAATCCACCAGCGAGTACCAGTGGAAATTCGAACGTGGGGGGGATTTTTGACCAGTCAAATGTATCACCGGAACCGCCCCGCCGTCCAGAGGCATGGCTATCCAGCAGGAAACCCTGTGCGCTCGCATAGCCTCGCGCATAGGCGCCCGGGTCGAGCTCACCAGCCATTGGGATCGCTTTGATATACGGCCTGCCCCAGGCGGAGCATGTATCAGCACTCTCGGAGCCATGAAACTGCAGGCAGTCTGGTCTTACCTGGTCAACCACCTGGGCGATCCAGTCCTCTTCCTCATCCAGAAATAAGGCGGTCAAGCATACAAAAGGCGGCAATGCCTTACGTATCTTCAATGCTGCAGCGATATCGATCGACCGCGGGCTGGGCGCATGAAACATCAAACCTATGGAGTCTGCACCCGCAAACGCCGCATGAAGGGCATCTTCTACGCGGGTGATGCCACAAATCTTGATTCTTGTTCTACTGTTGTTCATTTCAGAATAATACTGGTTTTTTCGTCTCTGTTGGCAACTTATATTGGGGCGCATAAAAGGCTCGAACGAAATACAGGCCTGCAGCCGGCGCAGTCACTGCAGCGAGTCTGCGATCACCCGACGCGAATACACGAGTAAACCATTTTTCATCCTGTTCTGCACAACCTACAGCGACAAGGCTACCCACGATATTGCGCACCATGTGATAGAGAAAAGCATTTGCCTCCAGATCAATGAAAACCATCTCGCCCTGGCGACTCACTTCGATTGAATGCATGTTTCGCATGGACGAACGGGATTGGCAACCAGCGGCTCTAAATGCGCTGAAATCATGCTCCCCAATCAACTGTTGCGCGCAGTCATGCATACTCTGACAATCCAACGGACGATATTCCCAGCTGCTCAGTTGTTGGAATATTGCGCTGGGAACAGACGAATTCAAGATGATATAGCGGTAGGAGCGCTTCAGCGCGCTAAAGCGAGCACTAAATTCAGACGGCACTTCACGCACCCATTTCAACCGTATATCGCGCGGTAATCGCGTATTCGCACCCAACAACCAGGACCGCTC
This sequence comes from uncultured Gammaproteobacteria bacterium, assembly GCA_963976575.1. Lineage (GTDB taxonomy): Bacteria > Pseudomonadota > Gammaproteobacteria. Next base: position 4,647 of record CAXBMV010000135.1, read on the forward strand.
GCTACGAATAGCATCGCTATCAAAATGGGCCACTTGCTGGATTGCGTGTACACCCGTATCCGTGCGGCCGGCACAAACCAGATTTACTCCGTGATCAGCCACAAAACTCAAGGCAGCCTCGAGATGCTGCTGCACCGACAACGAATGCTTCTGTCTTTGCCAGCCGCTGTAACCCGCTCCCGAATATTCAATACCTACCGCGTAACGTGCCACAGTTATTCCTGAATCAGCCGCTAAAATCCCTATTATATTAGTTTGCTACAAAAAAAAGCCTGCCAGATTTATCTGACAGGCTTTTTTGTTGCCTCGGGGGACTATTTACACGCCCATTAAATTTGATCGAGCAGTGTTTTTGCCTCAGCCTTTTGCTCGTCATTACCTTCCGACATAACTTCTTCGAGGCTGCCACGAGCACCCTCGGTGTCGCCCATATCGATAAATGCACGCGCCAGATCCAGTTTGGTTGAAACCTCATCGACATCATCGGGCAGCATTAAATCGCCGATATCATCGATATCCGCCAGTGCTTCGACTGCCTCAGTGGGTTCCTCGAAATCACCAGGAGCGAAGGTGCCAGTCTGTTCGTCTCCACTTTCGTCGACATCAACATCAATTGAAAATGAATCATCATCTTCCTGATCGTCGCCATCCATGGAAAAGTCGTCACCACCAAAATCGACAATCGAAATATCGTCGTCGGTCTCGTCATCACCCAGCTCGAGGACGACATCATCGTCATCCACTTCGTCATCGTCGCCATCGGTCGCGTCCATTAGCGACGTGTCGTCCATGCCAAGATCCAGGCTGGACTTTTCATCATCACCATCCATGACATCAAGATCAGCGAGGTCCATGACAGCAGTGGCTTCGATGCCTTTTGTGGAATCGACTACTGCTGTCTGCTCGAAATCATTCTTGGCCGCGTCATCCTCATCGTCATCGTCTTCGATATCGAAAGGAATCAGGTCATCTTCGTCGACCTCAAGCTCCCCGTCATCGTCCTGCGAAGATTCGAGTTCAGCGCCAAAATCTATCTCGGAAATATCGCCCTCGCTTTCACTCTCCTCATCGATGTCGAAAGCCATGGACAGCTCATCGTCCAACTCAATCGCTTCGGTGGCGTCATCATCGGTTTCGACCGACGCATCATCTGCCCCGAGGTCGAGGTCATCAGGCATTTCGATATCCAGTGAATCACCTTCTTCACCGTCATCGAGCGCGAATTCAAGTTCATCACCTATGTCGTCCGGCAACTCCAGTTCGGGTTCAGCTTCAACCTCGGCATCGGCTCGAACATTGGTATCATCGTCTTCGTCGAGACTGGGTAAATCATCACTGCTACTTAACTGCGTATCAGCAAACGTGTCTGACTGGCTAAGATCTTCACCCGCTTCCTCACCGAGATTAAAATCGGTGGTAGAGAAATTAGTATCATCTTCATCAGCACCGCCTAAATCGAAATCGGCAGCTTGCGGTTTGGCGATCTCCAGATCAGCAGCGCTTAGACCACTATCCTTGGCATCAGAAAACAATGCATTGTCCGGAGCAAGTTCATAGCCCATGACCTGGACACGATCCCAGTAGCGACTGGCTGAATCACCCATCGACTTGAGCGACTGGGCTTCGGCAACAAATGCATCGACATTCTTGGTGGCGAAATAGGTATCCAGCAACTTCGATCGATAATCGGCTCTTTCCGGGTTCTCAGTAAGATTGCTCTTCAACAAGTCTTCGGCATTGTCATAAAGACCGTAGGCGAGATATACGTCGACTTCGTTAAGCACATCGTCCTGATCAGCCGCGGCAGGCGCCTCGGGCTCTGGCATGTCGGAGCGTGAAATAATGGCTGTACTGGAAAACTCGTCATCCTCGTCTTCCGGTAGAACTGGCTCGGCCATATCTTCTGCCGTCGGCAGCTTGATATTGGGATCTTCGGCCGCCTCTGCCAGGTGAATTGGAGTCAGCTCTTCCTCGTCATCACCGGCGAACATATCGTCGGCGACGCTCGCGGTTATCGAGGATTCGTCGTCAGATGAAGCTTTTCTTCGCTTCAGAACAAACAGCCCGAGCAACAGCAGAATGACACCACCAATGGCTCCGAGAATAATCGGATCGCCGAAAATTCCGTCCATAGACGGAACCATGTCGAGCATACCGGAAGGTAGAAGACCATCCAGCATCGACATACTTCCACTAGCTGGCTCTGTAACAATGACAGGTGCCGGTGGTGGATTGTTCTCGCTGCTAGCCTGCTCAACCATGGTATCGTCGCCCGCTACGGGCTCTTCGACCATCGCTTCGCTTTCAGGCTGAAGCATACTGCCATCAATAATGGCTTGCTCCTGGGCTTGAGCAGCAGCCTCTTCGGCCAGTAATTCTTCGAGCAGCGCCTCCTCGTCGGCCTTCATTTCTTCGCTTAGCGGCGTGACGGTATCAGTCTCTTCGCCATCCTCGCCTTTGTTTACTTCCTCAACAACTGATTCGGTAGCCACCTGGTCTGCTTGCAGCTGTGCCAAACTGTCGTCTTCAATCTGAACCATTTTTTGCAGTTCTTCCACCTTCGACAGGCGCGCCTGCAATTCTGATATACGCGATTCCAGTTCGCGGTTTTCGACACGTGAAGCATCCAGCTCTTCTTCGGCCATTGCCAATTTGGTGCGCAGTTCGGAAAGGTCGGCTGAATCGCTGATGCCGCTGGAGCTTGTATCGCCTTCACCGGGCAACAACAGGCTCAAT
>CAXBMV010000136.1:0-7361 GCA_963976575.1 uncultured Gammaproteobacteria bacterium
CGTGGTGGCTATGTTGGCGTGACCGAGTAATTCCTGCACCGCGCGCAGGTCCGAACTCGACTCGAGCATATGCGTGGCAAAAGAATGGCGTAGCGTATGCGGTGACAATTGCTGCCCCAGTCCCTGAAGCTTGACCAGGTTTTGCAGGCGTGCCTGCACATTACGCGCCGATATGCGCTTGCCCTGTTTGCTCAGAAACAGGGCAGTTTCGGATGGATCGCGTAGATAACCCGGGCGCAACTTGAGCCAGCGTTTGATCGCGTTGACCGCCTTACTACCGACCGGCAGATATCGCATTTTGTTGCCTTTGCCGGTAACCAGCAGCTGTTGCTGGGTCAGGTCAATCGCGTCGAGATCGATGCTGACCAGTTCTGCCAGTCGCAGCCCGGATGAATAAATCAGCTCGAAGATAGCCAGGTCGCGTAATACCAGCTCGTCGTCGCTGTCGGCGACTGTCAGCAGGCGGTCCAGGGACTCCGCGTCGCAGGTTTTTGGCAGGGGCTTGTCGGCCTTGGGTGCGCTGACTTCGCGTGCCGGGTTATGTTCGACCAGATGATTGCGCACCAGATACTGGTAAAAGCTGCGAATCGAAGAAAGTGCGCGCGCTATGCTGCGGCTTTTCCTGCCAAGGCGGAAGCGTTTGGCGGCATAGCCACTGACCTGCTCATACCTGACCTTGTCCCAGGACTGGATCTGTTGTTGCTGCAGATAGTCGAGAAATTGCTTCAGATCGCGGCGGTAATTGCTGCAGGTATGCGGCGAATAGTATTTTTCGCTGCGTAACATCTGGATGAAATCGTCCAGATATTTTTCCATTATGCCTGGCTCACCTTGAGCAGGTTCTTCAGACGGTTGCTGACCAGTTCGCCGAGATGCTGCAGGAATATCGTGCCCATGGCCTGGTTGAAGCGGTCTTCACTGCTGCTACCAAGGCAGAGCAGGCCGAGATCGCTGGTGTGGTAAAGCGGGATCAGCGCGCTGGAGCCGATGCGCAGGCCGGGGCCGAACAGGGCCTGGTTGGTTTTATCATGCTGGCGCCCGCATACCGGTTTGCGCCCCTGCAACCAGGGTTTGGCATTGTTTATGACTTCGCTGTCGGCGGGGAGAACCAGTCCATCGAGCAGATTGGCGGCGTCGCTAACGCCGGGCAGAAAACGGAAACAGACGTAATCGGTATAAAAGAATGTCTGCACCTGATCCTGCACCATCGCGAGCACATCGTGTAATTGATCGGTATTCATCAATTCCAGCGAAAGCCGGTGAAAGCGCTGGTTGAGTTCTTCGTTTTCGCGGGCGATGCCGACGAGATCATCGATATTGGTCTTGAGCGTCTGATTTTGCTCGCGCAATACCTTCAGCTGGCGCTCTACCAGCGAAACCGCACCTTCGGTCTTGTGTGGAATCGACAGCGATGAAAAAATTTGCGGGTAACCCAGCAGTACCTCGGGATGAGCCTGCAGGAATTCGATTACTTTTGCTTCGTCGGTGGGATCGTTTTGCTGTTGTTCAGCGGAAACTTCATTCATAGTCAATCTCGCCTCTATATACCATCGCGGTCTCGCCGGTCATCATAACGGGGTTTTCCCCGCCTTGCCATTCGATATTGAGTTCGCCACCGCTTAATTCGGCGATTACCTGGTTATCCAGCAGGCCCAGCTGTACCCCGGCAACCATCGCCGCACAGGCACCGCTACCACAGGCACGCGTCTCGCCGACGCCACGTTCGTAGACGCGCAGTTTGAAACGGGTTTTATCGACTATCTGCGAGAATCCAATGTTGGCGCGTTGCGGGAACAGGGCGTGGGATTCCAGCAGCGGACCGAGTCTTGCGAGCTCGGCGCTGGCGACATCGTCGACCTGCATCACCATATGCGGATTGCCGATCGACAGCGCGCTGAAAGTGATTTGCTGTCCATCCAGTTCGATCTGGTACTGCGGCTGGCGGGCAGCGGCGGCCAGTGGAATCTGCGCGGGTTCGAACTGCGGTATGCCCATATTGACGCGTACCCGCGTGGCATCGATGCTTTCCAGATATAACAATCCGGCGTTGGTTTCCACCGGGATTATATCCAGCTGCGTCAAACCCTGTTCACGCACGAAACGCGCGAAGCAGCGCGCGCCATTGCCGCACTGCGCCACCTCGCCACCGTCGGCATTGTAAATACGGTATCTGAATACGGCCTCGTCGCTGTCGGACTTTTCTACCACCAGCATCTGGTCGAATCCGACTCCATCGTAACGATCTGACCATTGTTTTATCAGCGTCGCGTCGGCTGTGAAGGCCTGGTTGATGGCATCGATGACCATGAAATCGTTGCCGAGACCGTGCATCTTGGCAAACTTCAGCCTCGTGCTCACGGCAGCAGGCTCTCGCCGCGGATCTGGTCCTCGAAGCGCTCGCGCTTGCGCACGCAATAGTGCTTGTCGCCATCGACCATGATTTCGGCAGCGCGATTGCGCGAATTGTAGTTCGATGACATGGCGAAGGCATAGGCGCCACAGGAGCGAATCGCGAGCAAGTCCTGCTGTGCCAGCCGCAGCGGCCGGTCCTTGCCGAGGAAATCGCCGGTTTCGCAGACCGCGCCAACCACGTCGTAAACCTGTTCGGCAGCGTCGCTGTATTCGCGCACCGGGATGATTTCCTGCCAGGCGCTGTAAAGCGCCGGGCGGATCAAGTCATTCATCGCCGCATCGATGATGGCAAAATTCTTTTCTTCGCCGTGTTTCAGGTAGTCGACTCGGCTGACGATAATACCGGCGTTGCCGGCTATAGCACGGCCGGGTTCGACCAGGATAGTGCCGTTGAAACCCTCCAGTCTCTGGCGTAGCGCCGAGGCCCACTCCGCGGGCAGGGGCGGTTTCTCTTCACGGTACTTGATGCCGAGGCCACCACCCAGATCCAGGTGATGAATGGCGATGCCCTGTTCGCCGAGGCGAGTGATCAGCGCCAGCAGGCGATCCAGCGCATCGATATAGGGTGACAGCTCGGTCAGTTGCGAGCCGATATGGCAATCCATGCCGATGACTTCGATATGTTTCAGGCCGGCGGCGTGGCGGTAAATCCGCTCGGCCTCGGTAAAGGCAATTCCGAACTTGTTTTCTTTCAGGCCGGTGGAAATATAGGGATGGGTTTTGGCATCCACGTCTGGATTAACGCGGAAGGAAACGCGCGCCTTCTTGCCCTTGTCGCCGGCGATTTTATTGATCAACGCCAGTTCCTGTTCGGACTCGACGTTGAAACAACGGATATCCACTTCCAGCGCGGCCTCGATTTCGTTGGCCTGTTTGCCGACCCCGGAAAAGACGATGCGCGAGGCATCGCCGCCAGCCTGCAATACGCGCTGTAATTCGCCCATCGAGACGATGTCGAAACCCGAGCCGAGGCGCACCAGCAGGTTGAGTACAGCGAGATTGGAATTGGCTTTTACTGCATAGCAGACCAGGTGATCATAGTCGGCGAGGGCATCGTCGAAAGCATGCCAGTGCCGCTCCAGAGTGGCCCGCGAGTAGACATATAGCGGTGTACCGTAAATCTTCGCCAGTTCGGCTATGGCCACGTCTTCGCAGTAAAGCTCGCCGTTTCTGTAATTAAAATAATCCAATGCTATTCGCTCTTGCTGGTGGTTTCATCGTCTTCATCCATCGGCAGGGTCAATGGACCCTTGTTACCGCAACCGCTTAAACCGATGAGCAGGCATAGGCATAGCAGGGTAGTGAGAATATTTCGCGACATGGTTGTGACCCGGTTCAGGCGCTCATTATGCCGCGTTTTGCGCCCAGCGCCCAGATTCCGGCGATGCACAGCAGGCTGCCACCAACAATGCCGTAGGCTTGTTGGGTTCTTCGCGCGGCGAGGAAACGGCGCATCGACGCGGCGAACAGGGCGTAGGCTGTGGCGCCAGCAATCGCCATGACGACAAAGGTAAGCCCGAGTATCCACAACTGCGCGGTCAGGGGGTGCGCCGCGCTGATGAACTGGGGCAAGAGTGCGATGAAAAAGACAATGCTCTTTGGGTTCAGCGCGGTCACCACGAAAGCGTTGCTAAAAAGTATGCGCGATGCCTGTTGTTGCGGTTGCGCATCCAGTTGCATTGACTTGCCGGAACCGAGTATCAGGCGCAATCCCAGGTAGATCAGGTAAAGGCCACCCATCCACTTGATCAGCGTAAACCAGAAGGCGGAGGTCGCAAGCAGGGTACCGAGGCCGACCAGCGACAGCGATATTGCCAGGCTGTCGCCAAGGGCTACGCCCGCGACTACCGGCAGCGTCGCCGCACGTCCGTGCGTTATCGCATAGCTCAGCACCAGTAATATGGTGGGGCCGGGTATCGCCAGCACTACCGCGCAGGTAGCAACATAGGTGAGCCAGAGTTCGAAGGGCATGGCGTTATTCGGGGTTGATCAATTTCCGGGTGAGCTTGTCATACTCGGCGAGACGAGACAATGGTGCTGCGCACAATAGTCGCCGTGTAGCGTGGATATACTCGAGCAAATCCCTGTCCAGATCTGGTGGCAATTCGTCTTCGTCCAGCACCCGGCAAACCCCATCGGGGCTGATCAACAGATCTAGTGTTAAATCCCGCCAGGCGATGCTGTCGGCAGAGATCTCGGTGCGGTCACAAATATTGAAATAAAGCGCCAGCGTATTGTGCTCATCGTCGATCCAGTGATAAGCGTTAAAAGCCTGGTCTACGCGGAAATACCCCAGGCTTAGCGTACCCTCGGGCAGCAATATGTTTTCCAGCATGCGGTCGGCCGGCATGCGGTAAACCACCACTGCTTCGCCTTCCGTGGCGCGTAACAGTTCGCAGTCGAAGACCTGGCGCTCACCCGAGAGCGTGGTCTTGATTTCGCGGATGTGGCGTCGGCTCATTCCGCCAGGCGTTGCAGCGACTGTTCGACGCTGGGGCGTTCGCCGGTGGCGATATCGCTGCCACGACGCTGGTGAAACTGCGCGAGAATGCCATTGGCCTTGCCCAGAGTTTCGATTTGCTCGCAATATTCTGCCAGCTTGCTACCCGGCAGGGCCCAGAGCGCGACATTATCGGAAAGTGCGCCGAGGTAAGCGCGCGCGCCGCAACAACCAAGGCTGACCGCGGCCCGGTCGCTGTTGATTACCTGAGGGATGACCGCGCAGGCGGGGCGTCCCATGGCCGGGGCAGAGGCGTCGTCTACCCGGGCCACCGCCTCGCTGAGAATCAGGCCCTGTTGCGCGTTGGCGAACAGCAGTACGCAATCGGGGGCCAGCGGAAAATCAGCCAGCGGGCCATAGACAACATGCCTGGACGGCTTTTGCATGACCGGGATAGCGGCCACTTCGGCTTCGCGTACGTAGTCCAGACCGATCATTGCGCCCAGCGATGCCCGCAGCTCCACCATTTGCGTTGCCGGGGCATCGGCCATCTGGTGGGTGTGCACGCCGATCGCGCAGAGTGCGTGGTCGTCACTGGTTGTGACAAAGGTTTGTGTCATCGCTTTTTCCCAGAAACTGCAACCCGCTGGCACTACGCCGTCGAACGAGGCCAGTTCTGCGGGCAGATCATCGGGGAAGGCGATGGCGACGGGGGCCATGCTCAGATTGAGCGAATCATTTAACTGTTGGGCAAATTTGTTTTGCTGCATATCGGTTCTCGAATGGTAATCAGGATTGTTTGCGGCCGTCACTTTAGGTTAGCGCTGACTAAAGATCAAACAGGATGGGTTTTGCGCCTTCCCAGAGTGTGGCTACGCCGACTTCGCGCAGCCTGTCCAGGTCGGATGTGATAGTGGCGAAATGATTGCCGGCCAGGGTGCCGGCCTTGGAAGCAAAATGCACGCTGCCATAGGCAATTAGAATCTCGGTTTCGCTACTGCCCTTGGGGTAGAGCAGGATCTGACCCGGTGCCGGGTAGGCCGTGGCATCTTCGTAACCCACATCGAAATCCATATCACCGAGTGGAATCCACATGCCTTCGCCACTCCAGCGCACGTGTACCACCTGGCTTTTAAACGGCATGGCCTGGCGGAAGGCCGCGCAACTGGCCGGGGACCTGTCTTCTTCGAAATGCGCGTCGAAGCTGAAATCGCCTATTTGAATTTTCACTGGTTTACTCCTCGATGATGCGGGCGCTGCCGGAGACGCGGATGGAACTACCGGCGGTCGCGGGTATTTGAGCGCGTAGTAGCGACCGCGATCCCATGTCTTCGCCCTGGATAATATTGATTTCACCCTGATGTGGCCAGCTTATATCGCGCAGGTAGCCGGCGAAGGCGGCGGTGGCCGCTCCGGTGGCCGGGTCTTCGAGCACGCCGCCTGAAGCAAAGGCATTGCGCGTGTGGAATAGCTGCGCATGCTCTCGCCAGCCAAACAATATGGTGACCAGTTGTTCGCGCAGCATCAGCTCACGACCGGCGTCGAGATCGTAATGCATCGCCGCAAGAGCATCTCGCGAGTTCAAAAGAATCACCAGGTGTTCGGCACCGCCGTGGGCGCGTGCAGGCAGAATTTCGCTATCGAGTTGAGAGGGGTCATAGTCAAATAGTCTCAGCACCTCTGCGAGTAAAGGCGCTGCCAGTGGAGCGCTATGCGTCGGTGGGGATTGCAGCGCAGCCGATAGTTGGCCATCACTGCTCTTGCCTTCGACTGTAATATCGGCCTGGTTCAGTTTGAGTTTGAAAACAGCATCGCCCCGCTGCATCGCCAGCACCGCGCCGAGCGCGATGGTGGCATGCCCGCAAAAAGGCACTTCCGACTCGGGCGAAAAGTAACGTACCCGCCAGCTACCCCCCTCGGGTTTTGCAAAAGCGGTCTCGGAGTAACCCAGATCTGCGGCGATGCGGCGCATCTCGGTTTCCGAAGGATGCGCGTCGCCGACCATTACCCCGGCGGGATTGCCGCCATTCTGGCCGTCGCTGAACGCGGCTATTTTATACAGGGACATGTTGTTCTGCTCCTCAGGTCAGATTCAAGCTTGAACTAGCTGATACCAATGCAAGCGGTTTAACATTCAAGCAGCCGAGCGAGATGCTCGATAGTTTGGGCGTGCATATTATTTTCCGGCCGCGGGCTGACATCCTTGATCGCGTCGGCGCCAAACTCCAGCGGCCGCTCGATATAAGCTGTTTGCAAACCGCAGTTGCGAGCGGCTTCGAGATCGTCATGGTGCGCCGCCACCAGCATAACTTCGGCTGGATCCAACGCAAAGGTTTCGGCGACACCACGATAGGTATCAGGATGCGGTTTGTATTTTTTGAACAGTTCGGCGCTGAGGATGCAATCCCAGGGCAGGCCGGCGCGCTTGGCCATATTGCTGAGCAGCGCGATATTGCCGTTCGACAGGCTGCAAATAGTAAAGCGGGTTTTCAGCCGGGTAAGCCCGGCT
>CAXBMV010000137.1:0-7293 GCA_963976575.1 uncultured Gammaproteobacteria bacterium
AAGCTCAACGCCGACATCACCGGGCCGAACATTTCCTCGCGTACCGTGCGTATGTCCTGGTGCGGACAGTCGAGGATGGTGGGGCTGTAATACCAGCCGGCATCCAGACCTTCCGGTGATTTGCCGCCGATTAACAATTTTGCGCCTTCCGCCACCGCGTCCCTCACCGACTCGGTAATATGGTCGAGTTGTGCACGCGTACACAGTGGACCAACCTGGGTATCCTCCGCCAGTGGATCGCCAATGCGTATCTGCGCCGCGCGCTCGACCAGTTTTTCGAGAAATTTCTCGCGGATACTGGACTGGATAAATACGCGTGAACCAGCCACGCAACTTTGCCCGGCGGCACCGAAGTTTCCCGCGATCGCGCCGTTTACCGCGCTTTCGAGATCGGCGTCTTCAAACACCAGTATCGGAGACTTGCCACCCAACTCCAGCGAAACCACGGCAAAATTTTCTGCGGTATTGCGCACCACGTGGCGCGCGGTCTCCGGTCCGCCAGTAAAGGCGACCCTGGCGACGTCCGGGTGGCTGGTGAGCATGCGGCCGCAAGGTTCGCCGTAACCGGTAATAACATTCACTACTCCGGCAGGGAAACCGGCCTGCTCGACAATTCTGGCAAATTCAAACATCGGCGCCGGTGCCACCTCGGACGCTTTCAACACTACGGTGTTGCCAGCTGCCAGCGCAGGGCCCAGCTTGGTCGCGGTGAGAAACATTTGTGCATTCCAGGGCACCACAGCGGCGACCACGCCTATGGGCACGCGTTTGGTAAACACATGCATATTGGGCTTGTCTATGGGCAGCGTGGCGCCCTGTATCTTGTCTGCCAGTCCGCCATAGTAATAATAATAGTCGGCCACATAACCGGTTTGCGCACGCGTCTCCTTGGCCAGTTTGCCGCTATCGATGGTTTCCACCTCACCGAGCATTTGCGCATTCTCGGCGATCAAGTCACCCAGTTTGTGCAGCAGCTTGCCGCGCTGGGTAGCATTCATTTCCGCCCAGGGGCCAGTGTTGAGCGCGCGTTTGGCAGCCGCCACGGCACGATTCACTTCGATTTCCCCGGCCACCGCAGCGCTGGCCCAGACTTCGCCGTTGGCCGGATTAATGGTTTCCAGCCTGCCACCATCGGCGGCATCGCACCATTCGCCGTCGATATACATTTGATAGTGTTTCATGCGCCTGTCCCGTATTGATTGTGTTTATAGAATCAGCGAAGACTAGCCTTAATTCCTCGGCGATTAAAGGGGGAGTTTCCATTTGTCGCTGCTTTATCCGCATTCGGTTGGGCAACCTGCACACAGTTGCGCAGTAGACAGGCTGCGGACTATAGCTCTGTCGCAGCGCAGTCATGTTTGTAACGCTGCGGTCTTTTAGCGACCTGATTGATGACCACAGCGCGTCTGCCCTGCTTGTTGTATTTTGTGCGAATTGCGCCGCAAGCCATTGAATCGCTTGAATTGTTCACGGGCACGTGCCAATCTTTGCATAATTATCTGAATAGTCCGGATTTTTTTCCGTTTGGAGCCCATCTCTTGGATCTCGCCGAAGAAACCGATTTACTGCGAAAAATCCCGATGTTTGCCAAGATGGACACATCGAGACTCAAATTGCTCGCATTTGCCAGCGAACTGGTCACTTTCCAGGATGGCGACATCGTCTTTAACAATGGCGAAGGCGCTGACTTTGCCTATGTCATTATGGATGGCGCGGTCGATATCATTACCGAAACCGATGCCGGTCCGGTCGTCACCGTGACACTGACGCAAAACCAGTTGATCGGCGAACTCGGTTTGCTCAACAATACGCCGCGCATCGCCACGCTGCTTGCCAATGGTGAACTGAAGGCGATGAAAATCACCGGTGACATGTTTTTTCGCCTGCTCAGGGAGAATTCCGAATTCGCGCTGGATGTCATTCGCATGCTCAGCGACAAGCTGACCAAATCGCACCACCTGGTCGAATCCCTGCAGAGACAGATATCGCAAAAGGAAGGCCGGGAATGAACCACGCTGGCGCAGCCAGTGGAGACTTCCTCCGATTCCAGCAACTCTGGCAACGCTGCCTTGACGACAACGCCGAAGACCACTCCGCCGATATCCACAGCAAATTACTCTCGGCCTATTCCGAACCGCAAAGGGTTTACCACGATCTCAGCCATATCGATCATTGCCTGTCGATGTTTGATCTCGCCAGGCAGTTTATGCAAAACCCTGATCTGGTAGAACTGGCTGTGTGGATGCACGACGTCGTCTACCAGCCCGGCGCATCAGACAACGAGGCACGCAGTGTCGACTGGTATCGCGCCATCGCTGCGAATACGCAGCGCCAGGATAGCTGTGAGCAGGTTTGCCAAATGATTATGGCAACACAACATGACAATATCCCGCCGCCAGAAAGCGATGCTGCCTATATGGTCGATATCGACCTGTCCAGTTTTGCTCTGCCCTGGGACGAATTTTTACAGGACGGCGCCAATCTCCGCCTGGAAAACCCGCAGCGTAGCGATAGTGATTACTACTCCAGCCAGATCGCATTTCAGAAATCCCTGCTGGCAAGAGAGCGTTTTTATTACACCGATTTCTTCCACCAGCAATTCGAAACGCGCGCGCGTGACAACCTGGCGCGTTATTTTGAGCAGGTGAATACACAAAGAGAAATAACCTAGTCTGCCGTATCGATGGTGAAAATACGCACCGGTCGGTTCAAACCACGCACGGCGACCTCACCAAGTTCGCGAAAAGCAAACTCTCCCTCGGCAATTTTTGACCGCGTACTATCAGAAACAATAATGCGAGTGCCATAGTCCTTGTTCAATTGCTCCAGTCTCGCGGTCAGGTTGACATTATCGCCGTGCACGGTGTAACCGACGCGATCACCGGAACCGACCAGACCACCGACCACCATGCCGGTATTGATGCCCACCCGGGTATTGAAATGGATTCCTTCACCAAATTCCTTGCCGCGCAAAACCTCCTGTATGCAAAGCGCCGCACTGACGGCATTACTGGCGTGATTTTCATCCGCCTTGGGCACGTTGAATGTAGCCAGCACCGCATCACCCTGGAACTGACTGATCACTCCGCCGAAGCGGGTGATCGGCTCGGCGATAAGAGTGAAATACTGGTTCAGCGCGTGGATTAGCTGTTCCGGCGACAGGGTTTCTGATATCGAGGTAAAACCCTCTATATCGGTAAACAGAATGGTGGACTCGCAGACTTCGCCTTTGCCGGTGGTCGCGCCCTCTTCCGAATGGATTACCTTATCGGCCACTTCGCGAGGTACGAAACGTGATAAATCCCGCGCCGCGCTTCCCTCGATTACCGACTCGATCAGCAGCTTGCGGGCGCGATGCAGGGCCAGCGCCAGCACCGCTGTGACCATCAGCAATGAAATCACCTTGTCAAACTCGGCGCCTATGAGGACGCTATTCGAGGTCATATATTCGACGTAATCACGCGTAATCATATTGTCGACCGGGTCTTGAAACAGGACGTAAAGCACCATCAGAATCCAGCCTATGGCGGCACTGACGCCACTGGCAATGACGAAGCGGGGATCAAAATGCAGAGCCCGAATGCCGATGAAAATAAACAGGTAGAGGAAGGTCGGCGCTTTCAGATAAAACGAGGGTGGCTGAAAACTCCACATCAACCCTAACAACAGGGCGACGTCGACTGCCGCTGAAAGATACAGCATCCAGTCGGAAAGCCTGCGATTGATAGCCAGTGCAAAGCGTATCAGGCTAAAACCAAAATAAACCGCGAGCACCCAGGGTACAGGAGCAAATTCCACCTCCGCGGAAAATGTTTTACGCGACAATGCGTATAGCAATGCAAACACGAAAACTATGGCAAGCTGGATAATGCTGATGAGGACTTCGCTGCGTTCCTGCTGGTCCTGAATCGAATTGAGCAGGCGTTGCGGCAACAACTCACTGCGGTAACTTCGTCCCGCTACTGGCCAGGCCGACAAGAATCCCGATGATTCCTTTTTATTATTCACTTTCATTCTCCGTAGGCCGGATGCGCGGGCTTCAAACTAAGACCTTTATGGCTGGCAATAATTCATCGGGCCCTTGATTTTAATGGTTTGCGACAGTGCGTTTGGCCCGATTTCCGTGTAGTCTGCGTCTGGTATTGTGTCAGGCGTAAACAGATGGCAGAGCGGCTCGAGCAAACCCGAATACTAATATACAGCCATGACTCCTTCGGACTCGGGCATCTGCGTCGATGTCGCGCAATCGCCCATTCGCTGGTGGCCCATTATAAGGGTGTGTCCGTATTGATACTCTCCGGCTCGCCGATCATCGGCAGCTTCGACTTTAAGGCCCGGGTCGACTTTGTCCGTATCCCCGGCGTAATCAAATTGAAAGACGGCGAGTATACCTCGCTGGGTCTGCATATCGACCTGGAACAGACGATGCAGATGCGCGAATCGATTATTTATCATACCGCTGATAGTTTTAAACCCGATATTTTTATCGTCGACAAGGAGCCCACCGGCCTCAAGGGCGAAGTTATCAGCACCCTGAAAATGCTCAAGCAACGTGGCACCATCAACATACTGGGCCTGCGTGACGTCATGGATGAATCCTCCAGTCTGAAGATCGAATGGGAGCGCAAGGAGGTTCCCCCGGTACTGGAAAAACTTTATAAAGACATCTGGGTATATGGTTTGAACCAGATGGGTAATCCGATCGAAGATCTCGGCCTGTCCGAGTCGATCCAGCAAAAAATCACTTATACCGGTTACCTTGATCGGGAAATTCCGAGCGATCGCAACTGGGTGGCACCAATCAACCTCGACACGCCCTTCATTCTGATTACCGCCGGTGGTGGCGGTGATGGCGTTGAAATGGTTGACTGGGTGATTCGCGCCTACGAATCCGAATCCGAGCAGCCCCACCGGGCGGTTATAGTCACCGGGCCATTCATGCCACCGGCCAGCCAGCAGGAATTCCACGAACGCTGCGAAAGTCTGCCCAACGTCGAAATACTCACCTTCGACAGCCACATCGAACTATTGATGAAGCAAGCCCTTGGGATAGTCGCCATGGGTGGATACAACACTTTCTGCGAAATTCTCGCGCTCGACAAACCTGCCCTGATCATCCCGAGGTCAGTGCCTCGCCAGGAGCAACTGATCCGTGCTCAGCGGGCGGTCAAGCTCGGCCTGATCAGCATGCTCAATCCCGACGGTGAACGCGATGCGCTGGAAATGGCTGACGCGCTCAGAGCCCTGCCCGGACAGGCATTACCCTCGGCGCAAAATATCGATGGCCTGCTGGCAGGTCATAAAAATATTGCCAGAATTATCCGCCAGTACTATGAACGGCCTGTTCAAAAAGAAAGCGTAATCGCCTGACCCCGGTCTCAGCCGTGCCTGTAAAGTCTCAACGCGTAATGATTTACGTCCAGCATCTGCTCGGCATAGGTCACTTGCAACGCGCCATGCAGCTCGCAGAAGCTCTCGCCAGACAAGGTTTCGCGGTGGAACTGGTCAGCGGCGGATCTGTCCCACAGCATTTGCACATAGACGGAGTCGATATCACCCGGCTGGCCCCACTACGCAGCAAGGATGCCAGTTTTACGCAACTACTCGATGGCGATGGCAAAGCTATTGACGAGGCTTTCCGACAAGGCCGTCGCGAACAATTGCTGCAGCGATTCAATGCTTACGCCCCGGACCTGCTGATCACCGAAACCTTCCCCTTCGGTAGACGCATGATGCGCTTCGAGCTGCTGCCGCTGTTGCAGGCCGCGAAAGCCGTTAGCAGGCGCGTTATGCTGGTTTGCTCTATACGCGATATCCTGCAACCGAAATCAAAAGTCGGACGTAACGAGGAAATTTGTGCCCTGCTCGATGAATATTACGATCATGTCCTGATACACGGCGATCCTGGAATCGCCCGCCTGCAAGACAGTTTCGCACTGGCCAGCCGCATCGAAGATAAAGTCTGTTACAGCGGTTATATCGCAAGGCGGAGCCCGGTGCTGGTAGACAGCGATGAGAATTCCGCTGAAGTTCTGGTATCAGCCGGAGGCAGCGCAACCGGGTTGCATATCCTGAAAACCGCAATCGCGGCCAAACCTCTGTCCAGCCTGGCCAGCCATCGCTGGCGCGTGCTGGTCAGCCCGGCAATCGATACCCATCAATTTGAGGAACTGCGTGCTCTGGCCGATGACACAGTCGTGGTCGAGCGCAATATCCCCGACTTCCCCCAGCGTCTGAGGCGAGCCAGTCTTTCCATTTCCCAGGCTGGTTACAATACAGTCACCGATCTGCTGCAAACACGCACGCCGGCCTGCCTGATCCCGTTTGCCGGCGGCAGCGAAGTCGAGCAGCAGTTGCGCGCCCGGCGACTGCAACAACTGGGGCGGGTGATTGTGCTAGAAGAGGCAGATCTCTCGCCTGAAAACCTCGCCGCAGTCATAGATCAGGCCCTGCAACTGAAACAAAGTTTGCCGGAAATCAATCTGGATGGCGCAAGGCATAGCGCCGAGATCATCGAAGCCGCCGAGGATAGCGCAGAGCTTGAGCGACTGATTGCAATCAGCCAGCGCTATCAAGTGCCGCTGACTTTGGCGGTTATCCCGTCTCGACTCAAACCCGACCTGGCACAGCGGGTCAGCGCTGAGCTGCTGATCTCGATCTCGCAGCACGGCTATGCACACCAAAACCATGCCGTCGTCGCTGAAAAAAAACGCGAACTGTCTAAACACGCAGACCAACAACAACTACAGGCAGACCTCACGCTGGGCTACAGGCTTCTCCAGCAAAGCTTCGGCGAGCAATTCAACCGCGTAATGGTCCCCCCCTGGAACCGCATCGACGACGAACTACTCGAACTGCTGGTGACGATTGGCTTCCGTGGTATATCTGCGATGAAAGCGCGCAGGTCGGCCCGCCCGACTGACCGGTTACTGCAGATCAATACCCACCTCGATCCAATTCACTGGCGCCATCGCGGCGGTTTTATCGGCAGTTACCCCGCCATCGCCATTCTGGTTCAACATTTACAGGCCAGGCGTCTGGGGTATCGGGACGCCGACGAGCCCAGTGGCTTACTCAGTCATCACCTGGTGCAAAACCAGGCTACCTGGGGGTTTATCGAGGAGTTATTGGCATTTCTGAATCAGCACGCAGCGGTCGAATGGCTGGATAGTCGAAGCATCTGGGCTTGAGTGGGAATGCAGGCGATTAGCGGTAGCCGAATAGGCCAGAAAAAATCAACAGCGATCTAATTCGACTGCCTGATAGTCGGGCAGCAAGCGGCCGCGTCGATCC
>CAXBMV010000138.1:0-7292 GCA_963976575.1 uncultured Gammaproteobacteria bacterium
TCTCAAGCTGGCTTCGTCCGCCGCTGTTACCGCACTGATGTCAACGCTGACCTTGTTGTAACCGCGGTTCACATCATCTGAAACGCCAAAGAATCCGCGCGCATCCATCTCGCCTTCTGCGGATACATCGAGTGACTCGATCGATATACCCTGTACAGATGCATGGGCAACAACCGTGGTGTTGATGCAACTAACCAGGGCGTTGAGATAGTGTTCCACCGCGTTGGGTGCCGTATTCTCGCCTCCCAGGAAGGCAGGCTGGTCTGCATCCAGGGTGAGTGCCTGTGCGCGTTCGCTTTGTTCGTTGTTGCCGGCGTAAAAACTCTTGATCGAAGTTCGGCTGCGACTGCCGTCAATCCATTCGTTTTTGGCGCGAAAGCGAAATTTCCCAAACATGTCATCCTGCGCCATGTTGGTAGCAAGCTCTACAATGCGCGCGGTATCAACGCCGTTTACAGTTTGATCAAGTTTTAATGCGGTACTGGTCATAATAATTTCTCCTGAAGTAAATGGTTTATATCGACGTCTTGTGTCGATGGGGGGAAGCTTAGGCAAACAGGTTTCAGACAAATAGGTTTCCATCTGTAGTAAACGACTACTAAATATGTAGTAAAATGCGTGACGTCATTTATCGATTCATAGCTTAGAGGGAATCATGGATTACGGACAATTCTGCCCGATAGCCAAGGCGACGGAGTTACTTGGTGGACGCTGGACCTTGCTTATTCTGCGCGAGTTATTCCTCGGTTCGCATCGCTATAGCGAGTTGCAACGGGGTTTGTCGAGAATCTCCCCCTCCTTGTTGACCAAGCGCCTGAAGGAGCTCGAGCGTGCCGGTATCCTGCTGCGAAAACCGGGACGCGGCCGCAGCGGGCACGACTATTATCTGACGCCGGCAGGCAAGGAACTGGCACCGTTAATCGAAAACCTTGCCGTATGGGGTATGCGCTGGGCGCGCGGGCAATTGCTCGATGAAGAGCTTGATGTTGAATTTCTTATGTGGGACATACAGCGCCGCATTCAAATAGACCAGCTGCCTGACGGTGAGACTTTGTTGTGTTTTATTTTTAGTGACATCGAACGCTACAACAATTGGTGGCTTATTGTGCGTGACGGCAAAGTCGATCTCTGCACGGAGAATCCGGGACTGGATGTCGATCTCTATATTCGCAGCTCGTTGCGTAGCATGGTCGAAGTTTGGGAAGGCGATCTGGCCTTAAAAACCGCAATACAAAACGAACGGTTGCGTGTTCAAGGCAGCAAGCAATTGGCGAAGACCATATCAGCCTGGCTTGGTATCAATCCATTTTCCGATATTCGTCCAGGCGACCCCGAAATGACAAGGATCGCGGCTGACTATTGATAGAGATTAAAAAGGGAGGCTTGCCCGGGCTCGACTCATTAGCTGGGCATCATGCGAAGGCTGTCTGGCCACGACGCGTCACCGTCCACCAAAGGGCGCCGACGAGGGTCAGGTTAATCAAGCCTGCAATCACCGCATTGGTGTAGGACCAGGTATAGGCGTTGGTCAAATCGTAGAAAAAGCCTCCCTGCCATCCACCCAGTCCATGGCCGATGTAGCCGAAGGCCAGCACCGTGCCCATGGATGAGGCGCGTAGTCCCGGAGCGGCTAAATTTCTGGTAGTCACCAGCACAGCGGTCATCACGCCGGCATAGCCGAAGCCATATAAAACGGCGTATAGATAGAACTCGCTTAGCCCGTCCATCCTGGTAAAGCCAAACACAAGCAGGGTCTGCCAGCCCGAGGCCAGCAGCCAGGTGGGCAGCGCACCGATCATATCGGCAATCTGCCCAAAGGCAGCGCGCCCGACGATGGCCACCACCAGCATGACAAAAAGCACGCTACCCGCATCGGTGGCGCTCAGTCCGCGCTCCTGCGCCAGCGGGACAAGGTGCATCAAGGGCACGGACATGGTTGTGCAGCAGAACAGGACGGCGATCGATATCCAGCCCACCACAACCGCATTGGGCAGGCCGGTGGGACTTTGCTGAGATAGCTGCGCGGGTCCGGACTGGTTTGCGGGAGGCGGGCGCAGGAACAAGGCGAGCGGGAGTCCGACAAGCAGGGTGATCACGCCCTGTGTGGCGAGTGAATCCCGCCAGCCGAAGGATTCGATCAGAAACGCGCCGGAAAACGGCATGCCACCCTGACCAAGCGCCTGCGCGGCGGCGGCAATGCCTATGGCCAGCCCGGCACCCCGGGTAAACCAGGAGCCGACAAGCGCGGTTAGCGGGGCCGATATGGCGCCGCCACCGAATGCCCCGGCAAGGAAGAAGAGGGTGTAGAGCTGCCACAGTTCGTTGGCCCGCGATGCAACCAGAACGGAAACCCCGGTCACTACCACGCCCGTCAAGGCAATCTGGCGCACACCGAATCTGTCGGCGGCGAAACCCATGACAATGCTGCCGAGCGCAAGGCCCACCAGCCCGAGGGAATTGATCAATGCAATATCGCCGCGAGCCCAGCCAAACTCTGTTTCCAGTGGGACGAAGTAAACCGACAATCCATTGACCAGTTGCCCCATTACCAGCGCGAAGATCGGAACGGTAGCGGCCAGTATCAGCCAGCGCTGCGCTGGCGCGCTGTCTTTGCCTTGATTATTTTGCATGATGACAATTACGCAACATTAAAGACGATTGAGGCCAGTGGTCGTTAGCTGGATTCGTACCAGAGCGTTTCATGGGGACAGCCTGGAAGTCATTATTGATACATTTCACTACAAAATTCGATTCGAGTATAGCATCGCCAATCGCTGCATTTGCTAACTCAGCAGGCTCAACCTGTAGCGATAAAGGAGAACAGAACAAATGCAAGAGGCAAGGAGATTAAACCTTGGTCCCTACGCCTCTTGAGAATCCTATCTTCCGTTTATGCTGTACTGCTTGAGCGTGATACCTGTCAAAGTACCATCAACGAATCCACTACTAGTCAGCAAGTCGCCGTGCCCCTGGTAACTACCGATGTTTGCTGTGTGCAAACAAATTTCATCGGTCTCACACAGGGTGTTTTCATTACCCCGTGCATCGCCCATGATTTCAACAGCTCTGCGTAAGAAGGTGGTGCGGCAGCGGATGTCCCCAGCGCTGCCGGCGATGTATTTTGAGTCGGCTGCAATGGCGTCGCAACCGGCATCGTCGTCGGTGGCCGGGGTTCCCTTCCAGTCATGGCTAAGGGTATCGTTACCGGAAGGAATGGCTAACACATTTAAAAGCGCCGCGTTTCCGGCATTGCCATTATCACCCAGCGCAATACTCCAGTCCCAGATGCGTCCGGCGCCGGTAGTCCATTGGCCCTGGTGGTCTGCATTGGGAAAAAGTGAACCATCGAGGCCCCAGCCGCGGAATTGATTTTCAAAACCCGTCCAGTCAAACGTATTTGGCGCGGCTGGAAAAGCAGCCGCGCTCCCATTGGTATCGTCGGTATTTACAGCGTCATCGGTTAATACCTTACCGACAAATGCATTGGTCAGATCAATACCAGTGATTGGCGCAGTGAAATCGGAGGCGCCCTGTGGGAGGCAAGTATCATGAACCAGTCCTGGGTCCGTACTTGCATTCACAAAACAGTCGGTAACGTTGTTTCCTACTTCGAAGAGTCCGGTATACCTGTTGTTGTCAGAACCAGAGCTATTCATTCCGAAGGAGCGATTATTCGCGCTGGCGATGTCGGAAAAAGTATTATTATCAGCCCCGGATATGGCAAAACCGGGCCCATCATTGTTGGAAAATGCAGAGCTCATTACTGTGGTGTAATGAGAGTTGGTGCTTATATGAAGGCCAGCTTCATTCATGTTTCCGGTTATTGCGTTTAACAGGTTATTACTTGAACCATTGTTGAGTAGAAGGCCAGCTTCGGTAGTCGAATTATTGTTGGTAGTAATATTGGCGAGTATATTATTGATTGAACTAGCGCCGATGTTTACACCTCGAACACCATTGTTTATGGCCGTGATATTAGAGAAAGTGTTATTGGATGCCCCACTGCTAACAAGCCCCGTTACGGTATTCTGGGATGCGATTAGTCCGATAATCCGATTATGCTTCGCCATCGCGCCGTTTAAACTAATACCCTCGTTACCGTTATTACTTGTTTTCACGTTAATGAATCGGTTGCTGACAATATCAGAAGCATAAATACCGTGGTTGTCAGCATTGATCACCGTTACCTTGCGCAAGGTTGAAAAACGGGCTGAAAATAGAGCAATGCCATAAAAATCATCAGTTGCATCAATTGAGCCCTCGAA
Source organism: uncultured Gammaproteobacteria bacterium (assembly GCA_963976575.1). GTDB lineage: Bacteria > Pseudomonadota > Gammaproteobacteria. The sequence goes on from CAXBMV010000138.1 coordinate 4,266, forward strand.
CCAGGTGTGACTCGCAAATCCAACGGTGATGGCGCTGCTTCCAACACCGCCGGCATCGAGCACAACGCCTGGCTGGACCACCAGTGATACTTTATCGGACCCCAGCGTATAGTTGGTCGAGGCACTGGCCGTGGCGATGTAGATAGTTGAACTCGTGTCTAGTGCCCCGCCATCGTTGTCGATTAAAAAGGCATTAGTCCACCAGGTATCGCTGGAACTTGAAACAAGCGCCATGTTATTTGCAAGCAGGGTGACCGCATTGTCTAAAAACCCCGGGGCAGCGAAATCAATCAAGTCTGACATGGCTTTATCTTCAACAAACCCGGTACTGACAAATCGGACAGTACCACTGCTGGCATCGCAGGCCCAGTTGAACGCCCCAAGGCTGTCGGTGGCTGATAAATCAGTACAATCGGTTAAACCAGTGGCCTCGAAAACCCGGGTTTCACCACCGTGAAGGCAAATGGTGTCGGTAGAGATGTTGCAGGCGGTATCGCTTGCCAGTGTAAAGTCGCTGCCACCCACATAGTCATTCCAGTTAGCACCATTGGTCGGAAACAAAGGCGAAACGGCGGTTAATGTTGTAACTGCGAAACTGGCAGTCACCGTGCAGCCAGCCATAATTGCAGCGGTCGTATAGATGTTCCCCGCCAGTGTGCCCCCGCAGCCACTTACCGTATCAATTACATAACCAGCATCCGGTACTATTGTCAGGTTGGCTGATGAATTTTCGATTACGTCGGCACTGGCCGGGCTGATACTACCATTGGCATTCGCAGTAGCCGTAACTGTGAAACTCGATGAGCCACTACCACTACTGCCACCCCCGCAGGCGCCAAGCAGCAGCGTGGTAACTAAAATTAAGTATGGAGTTAAGGAGCTTGTCTTTTTCTTATTCATTGTTTACTTCCCTTTTTTGATTCAGGCAATAACAAATTGTCATTGCGACACTAACAGAAACGATTGCCAGTGGTCAGAATATATTCACTTGTGAATAAACCGAATAACTGCCTCCAGGGTCAGGTATGCCATAAGTAGTTGCATCTGGTTTTTTGCCGCAAAAAAAATAAGACGACGAGTCCGGCCATTAGTGGTGGGTTTTCAATAAGGCACAGATTCAGGCTAAATATTCACGGTATTGATTTGCGATTAAAAAAACCTTGCAAGTTCCACCCCGTGAAATGTGAAGTTACACAGCTGCTACGAGGTATATCCGCCACATCAGGTACAGTGCGGCGCCGAAGATCAGGTGCACGGCGATGTTGAGCATACGAGTCAGAGCGGGATTGGGCGTCCTGGAGGCAAACCAGCCTTTGCCCAGAGCCGGCTGCAGTATCAGCCAGGGCGCTACCAGGGTGGCCAGGCCGAAGAACAGGGCGGTCGATAGCGAGAGCGGCGTCGACATGGCCCACATCAGAATCAGATACGCGAAGGCATAAGCGATACCCACGCCATAGTGCACAATCCAGCCAAGTGGCAACTCGTAACTAAGTGGAGTTTCGCCAGTCTCGCCCTGCAGACGAAACCGACCCTGCTTGATACCGCCAACCCAGCGCCCCACCAGCGCCCAGCTGGTCGGCGTGATGCCGAAGCTGCGTTTCAGTAGCGTCGCCCACAGGTCGATCGCCAGGGTGGCACCTATACCCATGGCCAGGGATGCCCATAGCCAGTTTAAGTTCGCGTCGTCGAGCAAGGTTATTTCCTCGTGGGCTGATACCGGCAGGGAATCCGGTATCTTTGCTTACGCCATTAAACTCGCAGAAATAATAAAATCAATTTGTAAATTTACAATGGCAAGAACCACAAAAGAAGACGGAGGAGTTATTAAATACCCCCTCCGTCTCTATTGCGTTCCGTTGCTGGTTTCAGCGAATCCGGTAGTGTCCCTGTACCGTGATTAACCTGCTTTGCGCAGTTCGCTAACTCTTTGCTGCGGTATGTCGGTAGACTGCGCCTCGGCATTCGCCTCGTCCCGGGTAATGCCGATGTCGCTTAACATCAATTCGGACATAACCAGCAGTTGCTGACGCTCACGGTAGAGTTTGATTTTCAGTTCGATCACCTGCAGCCATTCCAGCAGGATTTCCTTGAGAATGCCCTGCTTGCGCAGTACTTCCCAGTAGAGCTTGCCGTAGCGATTTTCGGTCAAAGTAGTCATGATATTCTCCATCGAATTTAGTGGTAAATGGTGCTTTCTTGCTTGACGGAGAGGACTATAGGATTTTGGTTGATATTAGTAAATCGAATAATGTTGATGGATTACTTAACCAAAATCGATGGCCTTGTGAAGTGATGACAATCCATCCCCATTCCCCTTTAGATAGCCGTTAAAAGACGTCAAACCAGGCTCTTAGCTCCCAGCTTCACGGGAAAGGGAAGCATCGCTCCTCTCAAGCTACTGATAGCAATCACCTTAAGTGCGCTAGCAGACGGATGCCACGTCAGGTCAGGCGTATGTTGGCTCACAATCAGCCGAATCGTGTTGCTGTCGCTCGTTCTCATTAAGACAGGCAACGCCGCGGATCGGTTGTAGATGTGATGTTCACTAACCTTATACAAGGAAAAACGCATGAAATTTATTTATAGAATGGCTGCGACGATTGTTTTGGGACTTGCGGCTTGCGAGCAAGGACCGGCCGAAAGCGCCGGCGCCAACATCGACAGTGCTGCGAAACAAGCCAGTGACCAATTGAGGGAAGCCAGCGACAAGGTCAAGGAAGCGGTGCAGGGCGACGACAAAAACTAGGCAAGCCTGGTAAGTCGGACGCGATAAGCCATCGAAGTCGGTTCGCCTTGCCTCTGATCATTTTCCGCTAACCCGGAAGAGATGTGAGAAAAGGAAGTGGAACATTGATTTCCAAAAAACAGAGAAAGAATTATGAGTAACAAAATCATTGGCATCCTACTGATAGTAGTCGGCATTGCCTTAACCGTTTGGGGCTACAACGCCTACGATTCCGTTGGTTCTCAACTGAGTAGAACATTCAGCGGAGACGCACCGGTCGAAGCATGGGCAGGTTTGGTGGG
>CAXBMV010000139.1:0-7272 GCA_963976575.1 uncultured Gammaproteobacteria bacterium
GAAGTCATCGATTCGATCATACGCACCGCCAAGGCGGGTATGCAAAACCCGGATCAACCGCATGGTATTTTCCTCTTCGTTGGCCCCAGCGGTGTCGGCAAGACGGAAATGGCGCTTGGTGTGGCCAACCTGATGTTTGGTGGCGAGCAATTCATGACCACGATCAATATGTCGGAATACCAGGAAAAGCATACCGTTTCCAGGCTGGTGGGCTCCCCGGCAGGCTATGTCGGTTACGGCGAAGGCGGCGTGCTCTCCGAGGCTGTACGCCAGCGTCCCTATTCGGTGGTGCTGCTCGACGAAGTCGAAAAAGCTGACCTCGAAGTGATGAACCTGTTTTATCAGGTGTTCGACAAGGGTACGCTTTCAGACGGCGAAGGCCGCATGATCGATTTCAAGAACACGATTATTTTCCTTACCTCGAATCTCGCATCGGCAACCATCATGGAGCAATGCGAGGGCGACGTCATGCCATCGATGGAAAGCCTCACCGAGGCGATACGCGGCGAACTACAGGCACATTTCAAACCGGCTTTGCTGGCGCGCATGACCATCATCCCGTTCTTCCCGCTGAAGGGCGAAGTGCTCAATTCCATCGTCGAGCTGAAGCTGCAGAAAGTCGGTAAACGCCTGAAGCAAAACCAGGCGCTGGAGTTCGATTATGACGATAAGGTGGTCGAGCAAATCGCCTCGCGCTGCAAGGACATAGAATCGGGCGCGCGCAATATCGACCATATTGTGAACAAGACTTTGTTGCCGCTCATATCGACGCAAATTCTGAGCAATATCGGCGAAGAGGCCGCGCATAGCAGCCTTCAACTAAGAATCAACGACAGCAATGAGTTCGTAGTGACTCTGTCCTGATGCAATAAATTTTCAATCTCAATAACCAACCAGGAGAAGAGAGATGCCAATACCAGCCTATATGAGTGTAGAAGGAGTAACCCAGGGACTGATTACCGAGGGTGCATTGTCCGAAGACAGTGTCGGTAACCTGTACCAGGAAGGACATGACGATGAATTCATGGTGCAAGCCTTCGAGCACCAGATAGCCATCCCGCGCGACGCGCAAAGCGGCCAGCCCTCGGGCACGCGTATCCACATGCCGATCAAGGTCACCAAAATTTTCGACAAGTCTTCGCCGCTGCTTTACCAGGCGCTGGTCACCGGTGAAAGCCTTACCTGTACCATCGAATGGTTTCGTACCTCTTCGGAAGGTACCCACGAACATTATTTCACCCAGGAAATCGAAGGCGCCGTGGTTGTCGACATGAAGTCGATCATGCCCAATTGCCAGGACCCGACCAATGGCCATTTTACCCATCTCGAGGAAGTCAGTTTCAGCTATAGCACGATTACCTGGACGCATGAGATTGCCGGTACCGAAGGCAACGACGACTGGCGTGTGGCAAACGGCTAAGCCGACGTGCCCCGTCTGTTCAAAACTCTCTTCCTGAGCGGTCTGCTGCTTCTGGTCTCGGCCTGCTCTTCTACCCCGACGGAATTATCCGTCGAGGAAGAAGAGTGGGTATACGAGGTCAGGGCTATCAACCTGGCATTGCGTGCGACCGCGGACGTCAACTCGGTTAGCGGTCGTCCACATTCGATAGTTGTTGGTGTTTACCAGCTGAACGACCCGAATACCTTTAGCGGCCTGACGGTGACGCGTGAGGGTGCGGTGGAGTTACTGCAAAAAGGGAAGATCGACGAAACCGTAGTCAATTACCAGTTATTGACGCTGCGTCCAGGCGAGCAGAAAAAGGTTTCCATCAGTCGTGCTCAGACGGCGAAGTATATCGGCGTTATAGCCGGCTACTTTAAATTGAATCCGAAAACAGACGTGAAGATTTTACCGATACCGATCCGGGCGATCAAGCGCGGACTGGTGGAGCGCACACTGGCCTGGGCATCACTGGTCAGCGACGAGGCCAAGGCGGTGCCTGGCAAGTTGAACATAATCGTCGACCTGGGGCGTACCGCGTCGAAACAGATTGTTACCATTGAAGACGAACGCCTGCGCGAAAACCGCGTTTCCAGCGAGCCGAAAAAAGTCACACAGGAAAGCTGGTTCGGCACATTGAAATCAGAAGATACGCGAGCCCAATGAGCAGGAAAAACATGACTAGTTCTGCGTTAAACAGCTTTCTCGAAATTACCGAGGTGTGTAGTGAATAACAGCAAACCCATATTCTGGCATCAGGGATTATTTCTGCAGCCTCAGCATTTCCAGTTATCCGAGCAATACCGCGATTCCCGGCTGTACCCATACCAGGCATATATGCAGCCGCATTTCTGGGGTGTCTGTCGCATCGAAATGCTGGCTTCATCGTTAAACCATCGCACCTGCGAAATAGAATCCGGTGAGTTTATTTTCCCGGACGGCAGCTTCGTATCTATCCCGGACAACGCCATCGTCAGCCCGCGTTCCTTCGAAGACGAGTGGGTAGACCCGGAAAAACCCTTCACCATTTACCTGGCGATGCACAAGCTCAGCCAGTTTGATGACAATGCCACGGTGCTGGCCAGTCTGGATCAGCATGGAGACGCCAATACGCGTTATGTCACCACCGCCGCGGCCGAAGAAGTGAAGGATGTTTATGTCGAGGGCAACGATGCGCAGGTGAAGTTTTTACGTTACGCGCTGAAAATCGTTTTCGATAACGAAAAAGACGAACTCACCGACTATGACTTGATCCCGATCGCCCAGGTAATTCGTGACGGTGATGCGATTATTTACGATCGCCATTATCTGCCTCCTTGCATCAACATCGCCTCGGTGCCGGAATTGACCCGCATCGTCAAGGAAGTGCGCGATGAAATTACCGGGAGGGCGATGCAGTTATCCGCCTATAAATCTCCGACCCACGCGAAAAAGGAATTCGACGCCAACATGCTGCGCTACAAAATGGCGCTGCAATCCTTGAGTCGAATGGTGCCGAGGTTATTCCACATAACCGAAAGCGGTAACGTGCATCCCTGGACGGTTTACGGTGTGTTGCGCGAACTGATCGGAGAAATCAGTACCTACACCGATCGCGTTACTGTGCTCGGCGAAACCGCGGATGGTAAGCGCATGGTGCCGGCCTACGAGCATGACGATCTCGGCAATTGCTTCAAGCAGGCGAGCGCACTGGTTAGCCAGTTACTCAACGAAATCACCATCGGGCCACAATTCCTGGTCGATATGAAATTCGACCAGGTCGCCTTCAGCGCCGATGTACCCAGTGAATTTTTCACCGAGCATGTCGACTTTTTCCTCATCGTCAATACGGTGGAAGACTTCGAGCAATCGCAAAAGTCGCTGTTAACCGCGGCCAAGCTGTCGTCGCGCGACATGGTGGAAACCCTGGTAGAACGCTCCTTGCCGGGTGTCGGTATGATTTATCTTTCCACTGCGCCACCCGGGCTGCCGCGTCGACCCAACTCTTACTACCTGCGACTCGATGTACACGACGATCAATGGACCTCGGTGGTGCGCCAGGAGAATGTAGCACTGCTCTGGGATGAGGCGCCGCAGGACACCAGTATCGAACTGGTCGTGGTGAGGAAATAGGCATGCGTGTCGTCGACAGCTTTACCGAGGCCCTGTTATTCACGCGCAAGTTTTGCCGCGGCGAACTGGAAGCGATGACGGCTGAACAGGTCAGGCTGGAATTACAGAACCGATTTGACCTCAGCCAGAAGATGGCCGAGGACAATAATATGAGCGATGAATTTTATGAGTCGGCAAAGTATCCGGTGGTTGCGCTGATCGACGAAATGTTGCAAACCTCAAGCTGGCCGGAAAAATCGCTCTGGTCGAAGAATCCCTTGCAGCGCATTTATTTCAACACCACCAATGCCGGCTCGGAATTTTACGAGCGTATGAATGTGTTGAACAAGTTCGGTCCGGACCGCGATATCCGTGAAGTCTACGCGCTATGCCTCGGGCTTGGATTTCGTGGTCGTTATTTTCGCGGCGAAGACCGCAAACATTATGAACAGATCAAGGTATTCAATCTGAGCCTGTTGCTACCCGACGAGGCGGTGAAGAATATCGATTCGGCAACATTGTTTCCGTTTGCCTACAAGGCCAGCGACGCGCGCAATGACAATCCCTTCAAGTCCCGCTTCAGCATTTATCCGATCATATTCGGGGTGCCAATACTGGTGTTGTTGTTGATGGTCGGCATTTTCCACCTGAACATAGCCTGGGTACTCGACCAGGTTCAGGCTCTGGTGAAGTACTAGGATAGCGGTGTAATCGATGAAGACCTTTTTTATGATCCTGCTTTACCTGCTGATTATTCTGTTAATCATCGGTATTTCGTTTGGTGTGGTGATTCTGCTGGATCGGCCCTACGAGGAAGCGGCATTGGCCAGCGGCATTATTCTGGCTACCTGGTTGTTGATCGTTCTGATAAGGAAAGCGATCATCCGTTACCGCGCGCGAGCGCAGGTTTTGCGCGTTCTGCACCAGGAACACGCACAGCGCGATGCCGACCTCGGCATGTCACCGAAGCAGTTGCACAAGAAACTGTCGAAGAACTGGGCCAGGGCGCTGAAGGCATTGCGCAAATCCCACCTCAAATTGCGTGGCGATCCGGTTTACGTATTGCCCTGGTATGTCGTGTTCGGCAAGCCCAGTTCCGGCAAGAGTACCGCGCTGAAAAATGCCAAGCTGATTTCTCCTGCGATGGAGCTTTCCGAGCATGAGAAGGGCTCGACGCTGAACCTCGAGTGGTGGTTGTACGACCAGGCCATTATCCTCGATACCGCCGGCCGCTACGCGGTGCCGGACAATGACAAGCGCGACCGCGGGGAGTGGACGCTGCTGTTGCAAATGCTGTCGAGGCACAAGCAAAAAGAACCCCTGAACGGCCTCGTGCTGGTAATCACCGCCGACCGTTTGCTGAATAATGACGAGGAAGCCTTGCGCGCCGAGGGCCAGCAAATCCGCGCCGGTATCAATGAGTTGATGGAGCGTCTCGAAATCCAGATGCCGGTTTACCTGATGGTGACCAAGTGCGACCTGGTCGATCAATTTACCAACTGGTGTCGCTACCTGCCGGAGCAGTCGCTGGATCAGGTCATGGGATATCTTTGCGAAGAGCCGGTCAGCGATATCGACAAGACACTGGACATGGCCTTCGATCGCATACTCGACCGCCTCAAGGAACTGCGCCTGCTGATGATGGAGCGCGGTGAATACCCCGACGACAGCCTGATCGAGCTACCCACCAACATGGAAAAAATGCGCGCCGGGCTGCACGCCTTCGCGCAAACCGCGTTAAAAGATAACCTCTACCAGGAAACCCCGCGTTTCCGCGGTCTCTATTTCAGCTCCAGTCAGCAATCGACGGGGGATGCCGCGGATGGTGAACTGAGCAATCGCGGCCTGTTCCTGCACGAGTTGTTTACCCGGGTAATGCCCCCGGACAGGGCGTTGTTGTCGACATTGCCAAGCGCCGAGCGTATTCGCCGGGCCATCAGGAATTATGGATTGAGTATCAGTGGCGCAGTTCTGGCCACTTTGCTGGTAGGCATGAGCTTTGCTTTCGTCAATGACAAGGCCAGTCTCGATAGCCTGCTCGGCAAGCACAGTGAAATCGAACTGGTACAGGACGACATCAATGCCCAAATCAATACGCTAAGCCGTCTTAACGAATTGAATATCGATCTCGACGACACCGCCACTGACTGGGCACTGCCCTGGTATGGCCCGTTTATCAGGAACCCGCATTCGGGGCGCCTGGCGCGCACCTTCCTGTTATCGTTTCGTGAAGATTTGCTGGACCGTCTGGATGCGCGTATTACCGCTACGGCTAACTCCGATCTGGGTAGCGAACAGCGAGCTTATCTTGTTTCGGGGATTGTACGGCGAATCAACCTGATTTCGGCCCGCCTCGAGGAAGATCCGGATAAATTTGCCGCGCAGCTGGAAATTCCGGAACAGTATGTTCGCGTCATAGATCCCAACATCAATGCCGAGACCGCGCCCTTGTTCGACGCGCTCTACAATAAATACGTACGCCTGTTGCCTTCCAGCTTCGATCTTTCAGACGAACGTCTGCGCCTGCAGGCTGCACTGGAATCGGTCATTGCGGCCAGTCGCGGTGATTTCCGCTGGCTGGTACGTTATACCGAATTGCAGGGTTTTCCCGAGGTTAAGGTTGGCGATTACTGGAGCGGCAGCCGCGAGTTACTGGATCAGCCGGTTGTTTCCTCCGCCTATACCCTCGAAGGGCTGGAATTCATCGAGAATTTTCTCGACGAGTTGAATACCGCTGGCACCGATTCAGTTGCCCTTGGCAGTGTGCGCGATAATTTCATGTTGTTTTACCAGCGCAATTATCTGAAGACCTGGCTGGCCTTCGCCGAGGAATTCGATTACGGCAAAAACAAGCTGCGCGGGCGCAAGGAATGGTTAACCGCGATGGAATCCATGACTACGCCGAACAATCCTTACTTCGCAGTGATGCGCAGAATCCAGAGCGAAATCGAACCGATTTATTCGGAAGGCTTATTCAAGGCGCGCGATGACATTGATTTCTTTGGTGACATCCAGGATCACGTTGGTGACGAGTCCGGTGCCGATAATTCCAAGGCGAAGAAGCAGGCCACCAAGGCCGCGCTGAAAGTCATAGGCAAATTCGGCAAGGTCGGCAAGCTGGTTGCCAAGGGTGCCAAGAAAGGCTTGAAGGTGCAAAAGAAACTGGGTGGCAAGGAGAGAGAAGTTAGCGACGAAGAGCTCGACAAGGCAGCCGCGGCCTACGCGGCCTATAAGGAAAGCCTGAAAAACCTGGCCTTTAATGGTGACGCGGTAGAGTTGTCTTATGCCGAAACCTCGCATGCTTTTACCAGCCCCAACGACCTTTCCTCCGGCGATGGTGCCGGTGCCCAGGCCTGGGCGGCGATCATCAATCTGCAGCGCGTAATCGGCAAACCCAGCGAGAGCACGCGCCTGTTCTGGGATCTCTACACCGGTCCGGTGCGCCTGGCCTACGAGTACATGCGCGAGGAGGCCGCCTGCTATATCCAGTCGAGTTGGGAAGACAAGGTGCTGGCCGGACTGGAAGGCGTTAGTGCCGAGAAGACAGGCGAAACCCTGATCGGCGAAACCGGTTTGTTGTGGGATTTCACCACCTCCGACGCGGCACCCTTCCTGCAAAAGAAATTGAAGAAAGGATATATCTCCACGCGGGTGAAAAATATCGGACTCGACTGGCAAGCGCCGTTTATCGAATTCGTCAACAATGCCGAAAACGGCAGGAAAATCGTCGGCGGAGAATT
>CAXBMV010000140.1:0-7258 GCA_963976575.1 uncultured Gammaproteobacteria bacterium
ATCAAATGAGTCTCGGGAACATGACGCTCGCCGAGCTCGCCATCAGGGTCGGCGCCCGCCGCGTTAAAATAGCGCAAAGCCACCGAATGCAATCCGTAGGCCTTGTCGTAGTCATCGAGCAGCTTCTCCACCATGAGCTTGCTCATGCCGTAAGGGTTGATTGGTGACTTCGCATGCACCTCGTCGATCGGCGTGTATTCAGGTTCGCCGAATATTGCAGCAGTTGAGGAAAAGATAAAACGTTTAACACCCCACTCAAGCATCGCATCGAGCAGGATCTTGGTGTTGACGAAGTTATTCTGATAATACTTAGCCGGCTCTCGCATCGATTCCCCCACCTCGATAAACGAAGCGAAATGGATAACGGCATCAATCTTTGCCTCGCCAAATAGCGAGTCCAGCTGCTCAGAGTTAGAGATATCCCCCTCGACAAACCTGCCTGAAATTACCGCATTACGATAGCCTTTGGACAGGTTATCGAAAACAATGACGTCATGCCCTGAAGCACCCAGTAGCTTGACCATGTGGGAGCCGATATATCCGGCACCACCGACGACGAGAATAGTCATTTTTTACCGATAATAGTGTCAGTTCAACTGTTGTAGAGATTCAGTCGCCTTGCTCGCGACATCGGAGCCGGGACTTGCCAGATCAACTGCCTTCTTGAGGAAAACCGTGGCCTTTTTGACATCACCTTTCTTGCGATAGGCCTCACCAAGGTGGTAGTTATAAACGTCAACTGCATCATTTTCCTTGACGATACCTGCCAGAATCGCAACCGCCTCTTCGAGATTTCGACCGGATCTGACGGAAATCCAGGCGTAGGTATCGCGAAACTGCGGAATCGGAGAATCTCGCAGCTCTGCCGCGATACTGCGCGCACGGTCCAGACTTGCAGAATCTTTTCCATAGTCGGATAACAGGCTGGCCAGGTTATTCTTGGCCACAATAAGATTCGGTTGCTGCTTCAGCAATGACTCGTAAGTACGGATCGCTTCAGCAAAGTTCCCCTGTCTTTCATAAATCGATGCCAGGTTAATTACCAGTACTGGCTGACCCGGCATGGCGGTCAATCCCTGCTGAATGACTTCTTCGGCTTTTCCAAGGTCATTGTCACGAAGATAAATCGCTACCAGATCGCGATACCCCGAATCAATCTTTGGATTAATTTCGATGACTCGCTTGAAATGCCGCACGGCCTGGTCTTTATTATTCTCATAGCTGCTCAATTGTCCCAGCAGCAGATGAGCGACTACATTGTCTTCGTGCACCGCGAGCACCGAGTTCAAAAATCGCCGGGCATCCTCGGCCTTTCCACTACGCATATAGGTTTTCACCAGCGCGACAATCGGTTGCACCGAATTCGGCGCCAATTGATGTGCCCGTTTGAAGGCTTCGATGCTCGCCTCTTGTTCCTGCTTTCCCTGGTAGACGACACCGAGCACCTGCTCGGAAAGCGCTTCCTGACCTTTGATTTGCTTTAATTGCCTGGCCAGCTGATCGGCTTTGTCCCAGTCGCCAAGCGACAGCTTGACCTGGGCGAGCAACCTTAGCGCTTCCACTCCCCGGTTACCGCGGCTCATGGATTCCTGCAGCAATTCGTCGGCCTGAGTGAATTTCTTTTGCCTGATGAGGTTTTTCGCCATCTGATTGGCAATGGCAGGCGTTCCCGGGCTGAGTTGAAACGCCTTGCTATAGGCCTCAACCGCAAGCTCTTTCGAATCCGTCGAATCATAGGCCTGGCCCAGTAGCCCAAGAGCTCTGATTGAGTCAGGATGATCGCGCAGCACCGTGCGCAGACTTATCACCGCATCGTCGAATTTTTTCTCGGATATCTGGATACCCGACTGTAATAGCAGCGCATTTTCGTTCGCTTTATCCTGGGCGAGCACTTCGTTTATCAGGGTGACAGCTTTATCCTTGTTGCCGACCCGTAGTTCGAGTAAAGCGATCTTGTTACGCGCCTCGAGGCCACTGGATTGCAACTGATCGTCGGTAATGATTCCCCGATAAACCCCGATTGCCTGGTCAAGCTTTCCACTTTTCTCTAACAAGTCTCCCAGCAGAAAACGATAACGGTACTCTTCCCTGTCTGCCTGCTGATAGGTAGTCAACAAAGCGATTGCGTCATCGATTGAGCGGTACTGATTCTTGAATCCAACCAATTGCAGCTTTTGTTCGACATTGTCAGGGAACTCCTCGACGATCTGCTCGAGTACCCGTTCACCACTATCGATATCCTTGGCAGCGATGTATTGACGCGCCAGGGCGATTTTGAAACCAATGTTATCGGGGAAGCGCTCGACCAGTTCCAGGTAAACACCTTCCATGGCCTGCCGGTTATTCATTTCCTGGTAAGCCTGAATTTTCATCAGGTAAAAAGAGACATTGGTGGGATTGGCGGCAATTGCCTTTTCCAGCGCGCCGAGCGCCAGGTCGTACTTCTTCCCGGCGATCAGAACCCGGGCTTTGACGAGTTTGGCTTCATTATTGTCGGGGTCTATGGCAAGCGCCAGGGCAACTTCCTGCAATGCGCCGGCCAGGTTTTCGAGGCGAAACTGCACGGCTGCCATCAACGAGTGCGAGCGCGCATCATTGGGCGCCAGTTCCAGGATTTCCCTGGCATCGGTTAACGCCTGATCGAGTTGATTCGAAGCCAGAAATAACTGCCCCAGCATGATGCGAGAATTGACGTGTCCGGGAGTCAGTTCGCGCACCTTGCTGAGCACTGCAAAAGTCTGCCGCCAATCCTGCCTGCGCTCGTGAATTTTCGCCAGGCCATACCACGCGTCTGGGAGATTCTGGTTGATCTGTAATGCGTTTTTGTACTCAAGCTCCGCCTTGATCAGCTTGCCTTCTTCAAACAGGACCCCTGCATTTTCAATGTAACTTGCCGCCTTCTCTTCCGGGCTGCTACAGGCAAGCAGGGTTGCCGAAAGCAACACAATCGCCAGGGAGTATCTCAGTTTCATTAACATGGTAAACATCTCTTGATTCTCAAACGGATCTAAGGCCTGTTACTTCAGTTATAACGGGATATAGTCATTTAACATGGGATCGACCGTGGACAGAAAATCGTTCAGCCTCATTTCCGCGTCGACTTCCTTTTCATTCGGTAATATGGGCGTCGTCAGACGAACCATCGAACCATCGGTGCGATTCATCGTAAGCGAGTCCGACAACAGGTACCACTTCATCCAGTACTCGCTCGCCATATGGCGCCCACGCTGCTTAAACCAGTAATACACAAGTTGCTTGATGCTACCATTCTGAATGATGGCTCTGTTAACGCCGACCAGGTGGCTCTTGCCCCTAATCTCAAGCTTGACCCGCTCCAGGTCTGTGATGGACCATCCCCCGCCCGGAATGCAAACACGCGGAGAATGAGGCGATATACCCTTGCGCTGGGATTCATAATAGGCAACGTAAAAATTAACCGGCGGTGAGGCATCTTTTGAATAATTATTGAGAATATAATCGGTCAAACCCAGGGCGTTATAGACAATCGGTGCCAGGTTTTCCTGCTCCCCCGACCAGCCATCAAAATAGAGTGGAAAAGAAACGAATTTTTCACGCGCAGGGATGACCTCGGCTCGGGTATCAACGGCCTGTATCACCAGGAAAGCCAACAACACCAGGCCGACACAAGCGATAAAAGGCTTAGGCAGAGTGCGAGTTTTATACTCAACCTGCTGCTCGTCAATTTTCGGCCCTGATGGCATCTGGAACACCTGGGAAAAGCTAGCCGAACCACTAGAAAATCGATACAACAACCACATTTCTGCCAACAACAGTGCCAGGCAGGCAATGAATATAATCCAGCCCTCGAAATAGTGCAGGAAACCCTCAGCCATGCCTTGGCCCCAATGCTCGACCAATATGCCAATAACGCCTATACGCAGGCTATTCATTAAAATTGTAATCGGTATCGTCGATAAAAAGACCAGTGCACGTTTCCAGAACGCAACCTGATAGAAATAGGCTACGATGAACCCGACCCCCATCAAAGGATACAGGTAACGCAACCCACTGCAGGCCTCGACAACCTGCAATTGAAAGCTACCGAGATCGATAACATTGCCTTCAACAAATACTGCTATGCCAAACAGGCGAATGAATGCCACGCCCAGTTTCGTGGAAATTAATTGCAAATCTGCCGTCAAGGTTGCTTCGAGGAAATATGGCAATGGTATGGCAAATACCAGCAGCGCAATGGGGATCATGACGTACTTGAACGCCTGCCACCCCATCAACGACCAGGCCATTGAGAGTATAATCAGGACCAAAGAAAAATGAATGAGAGTGAAAAGCGCGCTTATTTCACCAACCACCGCAACAATCAATCCCAATATAACCAGGCCAACTGGTAACCAGCTCGGCTTAAATACAAGGGTTCTCAAAAGATCTTTGCGTTGCCAGATTAAATAGGCAGTCACCAGTGGTATCATGTAACCGTGGCTATACTCTTCCTGATTATCCCAACGAAAGACAAGTCCGGAAATGCCGCCCCAGAATGCTGGGAGCACAAGGAGAAAACCAATGGCTAATGTTATCAGGACCGGGGGGGGGTAAGTCCAAACAGGTACTCGGCTTTCCATGTAGAACAATAATCCACTGAATCACGATATTGAAGAATTAACATTCTAATCTAATTAGAATGTCACGGGGTGCTATATCAATGCTTATCGGGCAACATTGAAAGGTACTACGTCACAAATCAAGAAATGACCCCTACTTGATGGATCGAAATCAGGCGAGTATAGATGTTTTCCTCTTCTAAGGATATTTCGCTCTGGGGCTAAGCAGTCGAACCTATAAAAAAGGAATATCAGACGGATTAAAAACAAAGCTCGTGCAGATGCGGTCAATGCCATGGTTAACTTTAACGGAATGTGTTTACAGCGCAGTTTAGCCGCACCCAATGACTAACAGAGTAGGAGAACACGTATGCCGAGCTCCTTTTAGATGTTATTGAATACTCTATACTGTATGAATCGTTAAATCGGCCAAAACAGAAAAGACACTCAGCAATTATTTAGTTTAGAGGACAGGATTTTAAAATGATTACAGCACTCGACCATATTGCTATAGCCGTACCGGATTTAGAAAAAAGCATTAAGCGCTTTAAGGAAGATTTTGATCTTGAGTTTAAAGGCACTGAAGAAGTGGCTAGTGCCAAAACCTCAACAGCCTTCTTCCAGGTCCCCGCCACCAGTATCGAGCTGGTCCACCCGCTCAATGGTGAAGGTCCGATTGCAGGCTTTTTAGAGAAAAAAGGGGCTGGATTACACCACCTTTGCTTTCGCTCGGATGATATCGAAGCAGATGTTGAACGATTAAAGGCCAGGGGCTATCAGTTCTTATCCGACGCGCCGTTTCCGGGTGCACACAACTCCAAAGTGATTTTCATCCATCCCAGATCCTGTGACGGTGTGTTGATCGAGCTAAATCAGCCGGGTGACGATCACAATGAGTAGTGATTACCAGGCGAACATCGATTAGCCTTATCGGTCTTCAGTCATTCCAGGTTCTAGTTAAGGAAAAACCCATGTCAGACAATAAATACACGCCCCGGCCAGCCACCCTGGAAGAGTGGAAAGTACTGGCCACCGGGCAAATGAAGGGTATAACGCCAGAGCAAATGACCTGGCATACTCCCGAGGGCATAGACTTGAAATGCCTGTACACGGCTGAAGACATACAGGATCTGGAATATACCAATACCATGCCTGGAATCGCACCCTATATTCGTGGGCCACAGGCTACCATGTATGCCGGTCGGCCCTGGACCATTCGCCAGTACTCCGGATTTTCCACCGCAGAAGAGTCAAATGATTTCTATCGTAAAGCCTTAACAGCAGGCGCGCAGGGTGTGTCGGTTGCCTTTGATTTGGCAACACACCGTGGCTATGACTCCGACCACCCGCGGGTTACTGGTGATGTCGGCAAGGCCGGTGTGGCCATCGATTCCGTCGAAGATATGAAGATCCTGTTTGATGGGATCCCTCTCGATAAGGTATCAGTGTCTATGACCATGAACGGTGCAGTTTTGCCTGTACTGGCAGGCTATATCGTCGCCGCTGAAGAGCAAGGTGTTAGTCACGATCAATTATCGGGCACTATACAAAACGATATTTTAAAAGAGTTTATGGTGCGTAATACCTTCATTTACCCTCCGGCACCTTCTATGAAAATCGTTGGTGATATTATTTCTTATGCAACCGCGCATATGCCCAGATTCAACTCCATTTCTATATCGGGATATCACATACAGGAAGCCGGCGGTGATGCAGCCCTGGAACTGGCTTATACCCTGGCAGATGGCAAGGAATATGTGCGCACCGCAATTGCCGCGGGATTACATATCGATCAATTTGCACCCAGACTGTCGTTCTTCTGGGGCATCAGCATGAATTTCTATATGGAAATTGCAAAAATGCGCGCTGCGAGGATGCTGTGGGCCAAAATAGTCAGCGAATTCAATCCTGAAAATCCCAAGTCATCCATGTTGCGCACCCACAGCCAAACGTCGGGTTGGTCGCTCACCGAACAGGACCCCTATAACAATGTGGTACGAACTACGGTTGAAGCGATGGCAGCAGTATTTGGAGGCACACAGTCTCTGCACACTAATGCCCTCGATGAAGCAATTGCCTTACCGTCCGAATTCTCATCCCGTATCGCCAGAAATACCCAGCTGATTATTCAGGAAGAGACTGGTATCACCCAGGTGGTTGACCCCTGGGGCGGCTCCTACATGATGGAAAGCCTGACTCAGGATATCGCTGATCGCGCCTGGGAATTGATTGAAGAAGTCGAAGAACAAGGCGGCATGGCCAAGGCCATTGAAACCGGTTTGCCTAAACTTCGAATTGAAGAATCAGCAGCGAAAAAGCAGGCGCGGATCGATCGTGGTGAAGATGTGATCGTGGGAGTGAATAAATACATTCTTGAAAAAGAGGATGAAGATATGGACATTCTCGAAATAGATAACAACGCGGTACGTCAATCCCAGGTGAAACGCCTGGCTGATATTCGCGCCAGTCGCGATGAAAAAGCGGTTGAAGATAGTCTGGAAACGATTTATCAATGTGCTAAATCCGGGGAAGGTAATTTACTGGAATTGGCTATAGCCGCTACGCGCTTACGTGCCACCGTCGGGGAGATAACATTTGCCATGGAAAGAGAATTTGACCGATACAACCCACAAACAAAAACCGTCTCTGGTGTATATGGTGGCGCCTATCAGGATGATGAT
>CAXBMV010000141.1:0-7235 GCA_963976575.1 uncultured Gammaproteobacteria bacterium
GCCGTTATAGCGAATGCCTTCAATCACCCCATCTGCAGATACCGATATGACTCGCCCCTTTACTCGCCAGTCGTCACGGTCTGCGACCTTCGCATCAAAGTTGATCGGCACGGTCGACAGTAGCTCGAAGCTTTCTGGCGACTCGTCGCGCAAGCGCTTCGCTACCGCAAATCCGTCAACCAGCATCGAGCGTCCGCCTTGCGGCTGCGCCTTCAGACAATGCATCAAAAGAAGCCCTATCAAGGTTTGACGCCAGCAGGTATCGGTATGCGGCCCGAGAAAATGACTCATATGCGTTGCAACAGGCACGGCAGGGTCAACGCGAATGCTCGATACCGCCGGTTTGTCGGGATCGTCGGCATAAGGATTAGGCGGAATCTGTCCAAACCATCTGGCAATCTCTTCCACCTTTTTGGGTTTCGTCGGGACGTTGCGGATCAAGGCCACGCCCCAGTCGAGTATCTGTTCAGACAACAACTGTCGCGCATCTTCCGAGCCGACCAGGGCATCATAATCGCGTTCGCCAGCCTGAGTGATAGTGTCTGCACTCCATTGCACAACACTGGCCAGATCACGATTGCCAGGATTCGCGGCTTTATGCTGAGTCCAAAGCCAGTCAGCCTGATGCAAGGACTCGACCGCGCCGGGCTGCCAGGTGATTTTCAATTGCTGTGTATCCGTCAGCATTGCTTCGCAGGGTTCAAAACCAGCTGCTGTCAGCGGAAATCTACCCGCTTCTCCAGCCGGTCGCTTGCTATCAGGAAAGCCAGGAGAATGGCGCAGACTTGCCGCCACAAGCTGCTGTTCAGAATGATCAGACCAGCCAATCACGACACGGCCATCGCGCAAAACCACCGATTTAACTTGATGATCCATCGCTTCGAATCTCCGCTATTCGTTTTTTAAAGTCGAGATACTAGCACTCTGTCATATAATGTATAGTAATATCACCTCCATTTTTTGGAATATTTTAATATGGATTACAAATACAATCTTGGTCATCACCGCAGATCAATTTCAACCAGCAACAGCGACGCCGAAGCATGGTTTAACCGTGGACTGATATGGTTATATGGCTTCGACCTGGAGCTCGCCGGTCGATGCTTTGGCGAGGCCATAGAACTCGATGATAACTGCGCAATGGCCTGGTGGGGGCTCGCTTACTCGTCGGGGATCTACTACAACAAACCGTGGAAGCGCATGCAAAAAGATGAGCTGGGTGAAAAACTTCAACTGACTTACGACGCATCGCGCGCGGCATTGGCAAGAATAGACAATGCCAGCCCGCTCGAAGCCAAATTGATCGAAGCCATCACCGCTCGTTACCAGTCAGCGCAGCCGGTGGACGAGGCTGAATACCACCGCTGGGATGACGATTACGCGGACAAAATGCGCCAGGTGTATGCAGAATTTCCCGATGACGACGATGTCTGTGCGCTGCACGCCGAAGCACTGATGACGCGTACTCCCTGGGCCTTGTGGGATCTACGCAGTGGCGAGCCCACCTCAAATTCCTCGACGCTTGAAGCCATAACAGTGCTCGAAACTGCGATGCAGCGGCTAAAGGTTAACGGCCAAAAACCACACCCCGGAATTTTGCATATGTATATTCATGTGATGGAAATGTCACCCTTCCCGGAAAAAGCCTTACCGGCATGCGACGCGCTGCGCACACTGGTGCCCGACTCTGGGCATCTGTGCCATATGCCGTCGCATATCGATGTGCGCTGCGGACATTTCTACGAAGCCGTGGTCGCCAACAATCGCGCCATAGACGCCGACCGGGTTTATCTCGCCAACGAAGGCGCGATGAACTTTCACACGCTGTCGCGCATTCACAATTTCCATTTGAAAATATATGCCGCCCTTTTCCTGGGGCAGTTTCACACCGCATTGGCAACCGCAGAAGAGTTAATCGCCACCACCCCTGAAGCCCTGCTTAGAATCGAAAACCCGGCCATGGCAGACTGGATGGAAGGCTATATTGGCATGAAGGCGCATGTCTATATACGCTTCGGCAAATGGCAGGAAATCATTGACGAGCCACTGCCGGCAGACAGCGATTTATATCGCATGACCACCGCGGTGTGGCATTACGCCAAAACCATCGCAGCGGCCGCGACAAACAAGCTGCCGGAGGCAAAAGCCCAGCGCAAGCTGTTCTACGAGGCCGTCGCGCGCGTACCGGAAACCCGCTATCTCTTTAACAATACCTGCCTTGATGTGCTGAAGATTGCCGCGCAAATGCTGGAAGGTGAAATCGAATATCGCGAGAAAAATTATGCCGTCGCCTACCAGCACCTGCGCAATGCCGTCGAACTGGATGATAATCTCAAGTACGACGAACCCTGGGGCTGGATGCAACCGGCTCGGCACGCACTCGGCGCCCTGTTGCTGGAACAGGGTCATGTCGCCGAGGCGAAGCAGGTGTATCAGGATGACCTCGGCTTATCCGATACCCTGGTTAGTACTTCACAACATATAGACAACCTCTGGAGTCTGCATGGCTACGTCGAATGCCTTGAACGCGAAGGCGCGCGTGACGAAGCAAAACAAATGCAGGCCAGACTCAACCTGGCCAAGGCACGCGCCGATGTACCAGTTAACGCTTCCTGCGCCTGCCGCCTCGAACACCATTGCTGTGAGGATTAAAACACATGCCTGATTATCATTTGTATGCGCATAAAAATTCCTATGCGATGACGACACATCTCATGCTCGAAGAACTGGGCATAGACTACGAGGTGACCTGGTTTAATGTCCATAAAGAGGAAGAGTTTCCCTCCGATTTTCTCGAACTCAATGCCAATGCCCGCGTACCCGTGCTGATCACTCCCGAAGGCCCGGTATATGAGTCGGCAGCAACCATGATGCTGTTAAGCGAAGCGCATGGTCACCGTTTCATGCCTGCCGAAAATGGTCGCCAGCGACATCTTGCGCTGCAATGGTTGTTTTATTTGATGAGCACTTTTCAGCCCGAGGTGCTCATCCAGTTCCACCCGGAGCGCTATTTTCCTGACGACAAGAAACTGAGCGATGCGCTACTGCAGGCATCACTACGCGAGCTTGAAAAGTTCTGGAAGGTGATCGACGACGCGCTGGCTGTCGGTCCGTATTTTCTGGGTAGCGAATACTCAATTTGTGACATGCTGTTCGTCATGCAGGCCATCTGGACAGAGAACCAACCTGAGGATTTGGCCGCCTATCCCAATACGGTTCGCCTGATGCGGAAAGCCTTTGAGCGACCGGCGGTGCAGCGGGTGATGCAGACTCATGGAATAATGCAGTTAACTCAGCTGGGTTGATAGCCAGGCGGCACTCGCAACACAGGCATTGAGGTTTACGCTTTCGCGATTCGTTGGCGAAGCAGCTATTCCATGAAGCTGCGCATGACGTCAATCGTTTTCGCCATGCCTGCATCGTCGCCGACGGTAAAGCGCAGCTTGTTATTAAAATCAGCCACCGCAAACTGACGCGGAATAATGCCGTTTTTATTCAGGTATTCATTCGCCTGATGCGCGCTTCTATCGCTATCCTCGGGAAATTCGACGAGGATAAAATTGGTCTGGCTCGGATAAACCTTGAGGCCAAAGCTGGAAAATTGAAGTGTCATTTCATTGATCCATTTGCGGTTATGCGCCAGCACCCTGTCGACATGACCGGTATCCTGAACGGCCGCAATAGCAGCGGCGTAGGACGCGGTATTAACCGGGAAAGACGGTCCGATTTTGGTCAGAATATCGATGGCCCAGGCGGGTCCATAACACCAGCCGAGGCGAAGTCCAGCCATGCCGTAAACCTTGGAAAAGGTGCGCGTCACGATGACATTGTCAAACTCGTGAACCAGGTTGGTGGCAGACTCGTAATCGTCTTCCGAGGCAAACTCTTCGTAGGCGGCATCGACAATCAACAGGATATTATCGGCCAGGCCGGCGTGCAGTCGACGCACTTCCTCAGCCGGCAAATAGGTACCCGATGGATTGTCGGGATTGGCGATTAATACCACACGGGTTTTCTCGGTAACCTTCGACAGAATCGAGTCGACATCGTAATGAAAGTCGTTATCATCCGCCGCCACCGGCGTGGCGCCAGCGAGCTTGGCATAGATTGGAAATTGCATGTAAGCGTTTTTGCTATGTACCAGCTCCTCGCCGGTGCCGGCAAAGATGTTCACAATCCGCTGTAAAATTTCGTCTGAGCCCGGACCGAAAGCCATGCGCTCAGGGGCCAGGTCGTATCGGCTGGCAATGACCTGCGCCAGCGTTTCGGTATCCACCTCCGGGTAAAGATGGCTATTGGTGATGGCCTGCTGCGCCACCTTGACCGCAGCCGGGCTCATGCCTAGCGCCGATTCGTTGGAGGATAACTTGATCGGATTGTCGAAGCCCGGTAACTTTGAAATTCCCACCATGTAGTAACCTACAGCGGCCAGTTCGGGCTTTGGTGAAATGGTCATATGCTAATCCCTGAAAATAAAAAACAATCAATATCTGATCATACTGTGATCACAGTATCTTAATCTCTCTAGCCATATCAATCAATAGTCAAGTGGCCTTGTGCAATGATATCGATATATTGAGTGATCACAGATATTGACGTATAGCTATCATAGAATGTAGCATCGCCTCCCATGACTCTTACAGACACACATGCACTGGCTGGACCATCTCTGCCGATGACACCAGACGGCGGCCTGGACAATCCGGGCACCGCTGCAGCTGTATTCAACCCATCATCCCAAAGGACTGACTTATGACAAAATCATGCGGCGAAGCCTTAATGCACCTCCTCGAAGCCTACGGGGTCAGCGTTGTTTTCGGCATTCCTGGCGAGCACACGCTCGAGCTATACCGGGGCATCGAGAAAAGCAATGTACGCTCGGTATCACCACGCAATGAACAGGGCGCCAGTTTCATGGCCGATGGCTATGCCAGGGTTACCGGCAATCCCGGCGTCTGCACCATTATTACCGGCCCGGGAGTGACCAATGCCGCCACCGGCATAGGCCAGGCCTACGCCGATTCGATTCCGATGCTAGTGATTTCGAGCGCGAACGACAGCCCTTCACTGGGCAAGGGCTGGGGGCGTTTACACGAAACCACTGACCTGTGCGCGATCACCCGACCCATCACTGCATTCAGCGTGATGGTGCACAATCCGGCCGAAGTGCCCGAGTTAATCGCGCAGGCCTTTGCTGTATTTCGTTCAAAACGCCCGCGCCCGGTACATATCGCCATACCAATCGACGTGATGGAAATGCCGGTTAACGACGACTGGCAGGCACAGCAAATGCCGCCTTTACCCATCTCTCCTGCTCAACCCATTAATGCAGCGGCTGAGATGCTGGCCAACTCCCGGCAAACAGTCATCATGGTCGGTGGTGGCGCGCAACAGGCCAGCCGCGAGGTAACAGAACTCGCCGAGCGCCTGAACGTCGGCGTCATTGCGTCAAACGCGGGCAAGGGCATTGTTGCCGACAGCAATCCCTTGAGTCTCGGTGGCGGTGTGATTAGTCCCGCGGTTCAATCCCATCTTGCGGAAGCGGAAGTGGTACTGGCAATCGGCACCGAACTCGCCGAATCGGATAGCTTTATCTACGACCTGCCGGTGAACGGCAAGGTTATACGCATCGATATCGACGCGGCACGATTCAACGATGCTTTTCCGGCCAGCATTGCGATACTCGGAGACGCGGGCCCGGCCTGCGCTCAGTTGCTCGAAGCGCTCGCAGACAAGACTATCGCAACGGCAAAAGTCGACAGTCTGTCCCAACTCGCAGCGGTCAAAAAACAGCAGTTCGAAGACTATACGCCCGTAGAAAGACAGCACATCACTGTGCTGAACGCGTTGCGTGATGAGTTACCCGACGACGCAGTAATCATGGGTGATATCGCTCAACTGGTTTATACCGGTACCGCCGCAATGAAAACCCTGCTGCCGCGAACCTGGTTTTACCCCGCCGGATTCGGCACCCTCGGTTGCGCGCTGCCGGATGCCATCGGCGCCAAGATAGCGCTGCCCGGACGAAAAGTCGTCGCGCTGGTCGGTGATGGTGGTTTCATGTTCACCGTAAACGAACTCGCTACCGCGGTAGAAGAAGAACTGTCGATACCGATTATTCTCTGGCACAACCACAGCTACGCGATGATTCGTGACGGCATGGTGAAACGCGGCATCCCCGAGATCAGCGTCAACCCGAAGGCACCCGACTTCCTCAAACTGGCCGAGGCTTTCGGCTGCCCGGGCGTTCAGGTCGATAGCGAAGCGTCTTTCAAGCAGGCATTGCAGAATGCCTTCGAATACGACGGACCCAGCATTATTCAGGTCATGGAAGACGATGCATGGCTAAGCACATAATCAGCACGGAAAATATTTCCTGCACGCTTGACCTGGATAGCGATGGCAAGCGTCTGGGCAATCTGGAGCTGAAATTTTCAGATAATAAACACGCCTTCGATAGCATTCCGATTCCGATCGCGGTCATCAAAAATGGTGAGGGCCCAACGGTACTATTAAGCGCCGGGAATCACGGCGATGAGTACGAGGGGCAGGTGATACTGCGCCGCATGATTCACCAGCTCGAAGCCGGCCAGATCAATGGTCGGCTGATTATTCTGCCCGCCTTGAATTATCCGGCGGTGCTGGCCGACTCGCGCCTGTCGCCGCTGGATCAGGGCAATCTCAATCGCAGTTTTCCCGGCGATGAATTCGGCTCACCCACGGCTAATATCGCGCATTTTGTCACCACACAACTGTTACCACTGGCCGACGCCGGCATCGATCTGCATTCGGGCGGCAGCCGCACCTACTACCTGCCCATGGCGTTTCTGTGTAGCTGTGAAGACCCCGACATCATGCAAAAAAGCCAGGCCATGTGCGACGCATTCAATGCACCTTACACCTTGCTGGTACGCGGCGAAGAATCATCTACCGGTTTCGACCCGGTTGCGCAGAAGCTGGGGGTTCCCTTCATATCTGCGGAGCTTAACGGTGGTGCCAATGTTGATATAGCAGCCACCAAAATCGGTCAGGACGGTGTCAATAATGTATTGCGCCAACTCGGTGTTTTGTCATCCGGCGAGGCCGTTAAATCGAATACGCGTTACCTCGATGGTATCGACGGCATGCATCATCTAACAGCACCCTACAGCGGCATCTTCGAGCCTGCTCACGAACTCGGCGATCAGGTTGTTGCAGGCGATCTGGCCGGGCATTTGTATTCGACCGAAGAAATC
>CAXBMV010000142.1:0-7183 GCA_963976575.1 uncultured Gammaproteobacteria bacterium
TTGACCATTCGGGTGACCTGGGTCGCGGCATTCCCTGCTGCATCGCTTACGTTATAGGTCACCGTATAATTACCGAGGGCGTTGATATTCACGTTACTGGCGATGACGATGTTCGCCGTGATATCGCCGTCGAAATTATCCGCGGCGGTGGCGCCGGCGTCGCTGTAGGGCGAACCCAGCTCGATGTTTACCAGCGCCGGGCCGAGCAGGGTAATCACCGGTGGGTCCCGATCAAGCGCCCCACCAGCCTGCCCGTCACCGCCGGAGCTACCGCCACCGCAACCAACCAGGGTGGTTAACAATACGAGTAAAAACAGGGGGTTAGTCATCGACACACAAGACTCCTTCACATACATTTTCTACTACCGTGGCCCGGAATATGGCAATTGAAAGTTACACCTGGATGAAAAGCTTATGCCTAGAAGAAAACTCAAATTCAGTTCGGGAAATATTGCAGGATAGTTTAAACGAATACGGGGTCAATCGATGCGAAAATTATCACTTTAGATGCAGGCTAAAAGAACTGCAGTCAACTATTGCATTGTTCCCCCCTGCTCCGCTACGGAAACAGATAAACCCTCGAGGCGATTGGATTCTTATACTGTTCCGGTTCTTCCCGCTGACAGCGATAATATCGCCAGGTCCCGTCGGACACCCGGCGAAGGATTAGCCTGCGGGGTGGCGACCTCTTGCCGCCAGCCAGCCCAGCGGCACTTGCGACCCCGCTGGTTTGCCAGCACATCGGAGAGCCATCCCGCAAACAAGGTCCCTTCACCCGGTATCCCGTTGTCTTTTTCCGGGATCACCCTGTTTACCAGGTAGTCTTGGTTACCTCGGCCATACCCGAGAGCTTCCATCAGGATAATTAAAAGCCGCCAACTCATGCCATATTAAATCAACAATGGCGGCATAATCCTTCTGAATTTGTACGGGGATCGTATCTGGAACCAGATAATCTGCAGGAGGACGTTCTTCATAGAGAGCCATATAAAAAACCAGGCTGGCTAAAAAATACATGGAAGCTTTTCCGTGAGGCGCGCTGTCGTCATACAACTCGTCCATGGTCAGGGTAGCTAATCCGGGCATATCGATAAAAGCCTTACTAATAATAGAACCGACCGGAATTAGCATCACTCTTGCACCTGGCCTGGCTTCATTCATCACATCCTGCATCTCGACCCACCAGTCATGAAATTCACCGATTACATACTCATTATAAAGTTTGAACGTATCGGCGGTTGCCGGGAAAGGATAGTCGCCTTCAAAACCCGGCCAGTTTTCATATATATAAAAGTTTATGCCCGGTTCCTCGGTACGAACATAGTCGAGGATTCTTAAACTTTCAATCTCCACCGAGGTGGTCATATAGGCATAGAACAGGGTTGGCCGGAACTTCTCGTCAAACAATCTGACAACCGTACTGCGAATATACTGGTAAATTCTGCTGAATCTGGCCGTCAACGAAGTATCCAGGTAGTCCCCATTCGGGCGCTGCCATTTCTGGATAAAATTGGCTGCCGTGATTATGACATTGTCATAATCTGATTTTGCA
Source organism: uncultured Gammaproteobacteria bacterium (assembly GCA_963976575.1). Lineage (GTDB taxonomy): Bacteria > Pseudomonadota > Gammaproteobacteria. The sequence goes on from CAXBMV010000142.1 coordinate 1,553, forward strand.
AAGGATTCATTCCAGGCGGACTTTGCATTTGTAAAACTCCACTGATACCAGGGTGGGAGCTCCTGATCCGGGAGAAATCCAAATTGACCGTCTACGGAAAATTCATGCCCGCCAAGTCTGGAAAGTTCATACAGCCAATAAGGTATATTTTGAACCTCAGGCGAATCACCCAAAGTATGGTGGACTAAGCTATGCCCGAAGATGTAACTGCGCATATCGTCATCCGTTCTGTCTCCCATAACAAAACGAACAGTGTTTGCCCGTCTTCCCACTGACCGGTCATCCGATGAGTTTCCTGCCGCGTCCCTGGCAATCACGTCCACTTCATAACTGGCAAGCGCGACCAGGTTATTCAGAACGACCGAACCAGAATTGAATTCTGGTGAATTTTCAGAAACGACTATGACCTGATCCGCCGGCTTATCCGCCGAGTTTAAATTCCGGACTATCACGCGGTATTCGACGACTGCAACATTGTCCTTTGATCTTTCCCAGTGCACAGTGATCGATGTTGCGCTTCTATTGCTGACCTTGATTCCCGATGGAACACCGGGCCTTTCAGAGTCCCGGGCGAAAGAAGTGTTAACAACCAGTAAGAAGGCAATGAATAAAGCCAATAGTCCCAGGGGTCGATTTTTCTCTTTTACGTCAAGCGCAAGCGCGCCAGCCACTTGCGAGCAAGGCACGGCACCGGGCCAGCTAAAGGTCCTGGCAGACGAACTAATCCGGGAGATAGAAGCTTTGTTCATAGGAATCGGGCCTTAAATATTCTAAGCAAAAACAATGGATTTCCGACCAGGTAGCGCAGAATGCGTTTCTTTTGCTGGAGCATTAAATGAACCCATTCGAAGCCGAGGTTGCGCAACCAACGCGGGGCACGGGTGATGTTACTGCCCCAGTAATCGAACAGGCCACCGGTGCCCGCGATAAGCTTCACTTTTAGCAAGTCCTTGTGTTCGGATATAAACTGCTCCTGCAACGGGTTGCCCATGCCGACCAATAGCAGGTCGACCCTGGCGTTGTTGATTTCCTCGACAATCCCGGTTGTGGGTTTATCGAGTATATAGCCATGATGAAATCCCGCCAGAATCCAGCCGGGGAAGAGTTTTTTTGCTTCTTCAGCCGCTCGCTTTATGGTTTCCTCGTCGGCACCCAGCAGATAATAGCGGTGCCCCCGATTCGATGTTTTGTCGAAAAAATAGGGGAAAAAGTCTGTCCCGTTTAAATTGCTTTTAATTCTGATTCCTTGCAGCTTTGCCGCCCACCGGACACCCGTACCGTCACCCAATACCCAGGTAGAGTCATTCAATACCTGTCGATAGCTCGAACTGTTGAAACTGGTATTGAGCGTATGAGTATTAACGAAAAACAAGGTGTTAGATTTACTGAAATTACTGGTTACACAGTTTTCGATTATTGAAAATGCTTCTTCCAGGGTAAAATTGCAAACCTTTACCCCAAGGATGTTTATCAAGTTATTGTTCATTATTCTATGATGATCAGATCGTAAATATAATCAGTGGCTGTGGCGATTTCCGAGGCATTAATCCAGCCTGTGGAACCTTATAGTCAGTAGCGCTAAATTACAAACGAAGTCTTGTCTATCCGACTAGTTCGCAAACTAAATAAATCCCCGGATAAGCGCTCCTTGTAGGGTATAAAATCGAACATCTTGATTGCCGAAAAAACTTTCTTATACTAATAAACCGTTAAAATTCACCAACACCAAAACTGGACAGATATATCAGTATTTATCCAGTTGCATTTCCTAAAACATAAGGTCAGGATATCGTTCAGCTCGCTATAATAAATATTAACCGGTGCAAATCTCGTTGGGAATAAATTAGGATGGCTATTCGGAATTGGGATTCCGGTGACGGGCGTTTGCAGTTTGTATCTAACGATACAAACGACTTCCAGAAGGTGGCGCTACCACCCACCGGCTCACTGGTAATCTCTGATGATGAAATCCATGTGTGGCGAGTGGCGCTCGAAGGAGGCAATCCAGAACAGGCGCAGCTAGAGCAATTGTTGTCTGCAGACGAACAAACCCGCCTTGTACGTTTCCGATCATCAAACGACAGGCGGCGTTTTGCGATTCGCCGTGGAACCCTGAGAATGCTGCTTAGCGCATATACTGGCGTTCCAGGTGCCGAATTGTGCTTCACCCATGGCAAAAATGGCAAGCCCAGGATCGAACAGTTGCCAGGTCGAGTGGTTCCCTGCTTCAATACCTCGGCCTCCGCCAACCTCGCATTGATCGCTGTCTCTGAACATTTGCCTCTTGGTGTCGATATCGAGTACATGCGCCCAATCGGCGAAATGCATGACATCGCTTCGCGTTTTTTCTCAGAGCAGGAACGTGACAGCCTGGCTAAATTGCCCCAGGACATTCAGCTAGCGGGGTTTTATCGCATATGGACGAGCAAGGAAGCCATCATAAAGGCGGACGGTAGAGGATTATCCATGCCATTGGACAGTTTCGTTGTAAGCAGTGATCCAAGGAACCCTCCACAACTGCTGCAGACAGCAATGGAAGCGGAATCGTCAAAGGGCTTGACTCTTTACGGATTAAACCCCGGGCAGAAGTTTGCCGGCGCACTGGCCACTTCTCGTTCAGGTCTAGTGATTCGCGGCTTGGCCCTGAATTTATAGCAAATGGCCTGAACAGCGGCATTTGAATGAATTCTTATGCAATAATCAGTTTCTCCGAGGGAGAAAATCATGCACGAAATTCTTGAAGAACTGGAAGAAAAACGGCGACAGGCACGCCTTGGCGGTGGTCAAAAGCGAATCGACGCGCAGCATGCAAAAGGCAAATTAACTGCTCGCGAACGTATTGATTTGCTGCTCGATGAGAACAGCTTTGAAGAATGGGATATGTTTGTTGAGCATCGCTGTACTGATTTTGGCATGGATCAACAGCATGTGCCTGGCGATGGTGTGGTAACCGGATATGGCACTATCAATGGACGCCTGGTGTTTGTATTTAGTCAAGATTTCACCGTCTTTGGTGGCTCGCTGTCCGAGGCCCATGCCGAGAAAATCTGCAAGGTCATGGATCAGGCAATGAAGGTAGGAGCGCCGATTATCGGTATCAATGATTCTGGTGGTGCACGTATTCAGGAAGGTGTTGCTTCTTTGGGTGGCTATGCCGAAGTGTTTCAGCGCAATGTTATGGCCTCCGGGGTGATTCCACAAATCTCCATGGTCATGGGCCCTTGCGCCGGCGGTGCGGTTTACTCGCCTGCAATTACCGATTTTATATTTATGGTTGAGGACAGCTCTTATATGTTCGTCACGGGGCCGGATGTGGTTAAAACGGTTACCCATGAGTCCGTCACTGCTGAAGAGCTGGGCGGAGCTAGCATCCATTCAAGTAAATCTGGCGTGGCTGATTTAGCCTTTGAAAATGACGTACAGGCCCTGGAAAAAGTACGCCACTTCTTCAACTACCTGCCGGCAAATAATCAGGAAAAACCGCCAGTTTGGCCCACTGAAGATCCGGCCGATAGGATCGAGATGTCGCTTGATACAATCATCCCCAACGACCCAAACAAGCCCTATGATATGCACGAAGTGATTCTCAAAGTCGCCGACGAAGGTACTTTTTTTGAGACTCAAGTGAAATATGCCAGAAACATCATTACCGGCTTTATTCGTATTGAAGGTTCTACGGTGGGCGTGGTTGCTAACCAGCCAATGGTCCTCGCCGGTTGCCTGGATATTGATGCGTCTAAAAAAGCCGCGCGCTTTATCCGTTTTTGCGATGCCTTCAATATTCCGCTGCTGACTTTTGTTGACGTACCTGGATTCATGCCGGGAACCAGCCAGGAATACGGAGGCATAATCAAACACGGCGCCAAGCTTCTATATGCATATGCAGAATGCACCGTTCCGAAGGTTACCGTTATTACCCGTAAGGCCTATGGCGGCGCCTACGACGTCATGTCATCCAAACATTTGCGAGGTGACGCCAATCTCGCATGGCCATCGGCAGAAATAGCGGTGATGGGATCAAAAGGTGCAGTGGAAATTATTTTCCGCTCGGATATTGGCGACGCGGAGAAAATCGATGCTCGAACCGAGGAATATCGCAGGAAATTCGCCAATCCGTTTATTGCAGGTAGGCGCGGTTATATCGATGATGTGATCATGCCGCACAGTACCCGCAAACGGGTTGCCAGATCCCTGGCAATGTTACGCAACAAATCGATAGAAAACCCGTGGCGCAAGCATGGCAACATTCCCCTTTAAAATGATTAACCATCGATTGACAAAACTATGCTGAAGAAAATTTTGGTCGCGAATCGTGGCGAAATTGCCTGCCGTGTTTTTGCCACCGCAAAAAAGATGGGTATTGCTACAGTGGCGGTGTATTCGGATGCTGATCGCGATGCACTGCATGTTCAGATGGCCGATGAGGCCGTTCACATAGGTCCCTCCGCCTCCGCCGAAAGCTATTTGGTGATCGACAAGATTATTCAGGCCTGCATCAACAGTGGTGCCGATGCGGTTCATCCCGGTTATGGGTTTTTATCCGAAAACAGCACTTTTCGTGATGCCCTGGATGATGCTGGAATTATCTTTATTGGTCCGGGTAAAAAAGCCATTCAATCGATGGGAGACAAGATCACTTCAAAATTAATCGCCGCTGAAGCAGGCGTTAGTTGCATCCCCGGCTATACCGATGTAGTTCGCGATGCCGACCATGCAGTTGAGATCAGTGCCGACATTGGTTATCCAGTAATGCTCAAAGCCTCCGCTGGCGGTGGTGGCAAAGGCATGCGCGTGGCCATGAATGAAGACGAATGTCGGGATGGTTTTGAACGGGCAACCAATGAGGCACGCTCAAGCTTCGGCGATACCCGAATCTTTATTGAGAAATACATTCAGCAGCCGCGACATATTGAAATTCAGGTGATGGCCGATAGTCATGGCAATGTGATTTATCTGGGCGAGAGAGAGTGCTCTATTCAGCGTCGCCATCAGAAAGTCATCGAAGAGGCACCCTCACCTTTTCTCGATGAGGAAACCCGTCAGAAAATGGGGGAACAGAGTTGTGCTTTGGCCCGTGCTGTGGATTACCAGTCGGCTGGCACGGTGGAGTTTATAGCCGATGCCGATAGAAATTTTTATTTCCTGGAAATGAACACTCGATTACAGGTCGAACACCCCGTCACCGAATTTGTAACAGGCCAGGACCTGGTTGAGTTAATGATCAGGGTAGCGGCAGGCGAAAAACTGGGACTGGCCCAGGAAGATATAAGCTTGACCGGATGGGCCATGGAGTCGCGGGTGTATGCCGAAGATCCATTGCGTAATTTCCTGCCATCTACCGGACGCCTGGTGAGATACAGCGAACCGCAGGGTGACGGTATTCGGGTGGACAGTGGTGTCTATGAAGGCGGCGAAATATCCATGTTCTACGATCCGATGATTTCCAAGTTAATTACCTATGGTAATGACCGTTCGAAGGCCATTTCTCGTATGGTAAGCGCGCTGGATAATTACTATATTCGTGGTGTGAATCACAATATGAGTTTCCTCAACGCACTGATGGTTCATCCACGATTTGTCAGGGGTGATCTCAGTACTAATTTCATCGCCGATGAATTCCCCGATGGTTTC
>CAXBMV010000143.1:0-7178 GCA_963976575.1 uncultured Gammaproteobacteria bacterium
GCATAGGGAAGTTCGCCGCAGATGGTACGCCGAGGAATATAAACCCGCACAACCCATGGTTGGTAACAATCGGGCTGTTCCTCATCTATACCGGTTTCTGGGGTTTCTACGTTGCCTGTAATATCCCGATAATCGATGTGTATGGTGCTTCCATGCTGGATGTGGCCGATAAGACCTTCTTCAGCGCTACCAACATTTATCTGCAACCAACCACGCTTTCAGCGATTACCTTTAACTTCCTGATGTCCCTGTCGGGTGGTTTGATGGTGGCTTATATCGTATCGAATGGTGACGCGTTCTGGACCTACTCCGGTGGTCTGGCGGGTGTTATTGGTGCCTCGTCGGGTAACGATTTATACCACCCGATCCAGGCTATGCTGATTGGCGGCGGCGGTGCATTCATCGCTTACAAGATGCATTACTGGGTAGAGAACAAGTTCAAGATCGATGACGCGGTTGGTGCGGTTGCTGTGCATGGTTATGCTGGTTTTTACGGAGTTTGCATGGCAGGTTTCATGCTGTGGGGATATCCGTCATCTCCGTTTGAGGGCTATGCGCCTATCACTCCCTGGGGCAATTTCATCGGTGCCCTGATCATGTTCTTCGTATTGGGTTTCTTCCCGGCATTGATTGTGTCGAAGATTCTGCATGCTTTTGGCATGTTACGAATCCCGCGCGAAATCGAAATGGTGGGTCTGGATATTAACCACGAATCGTTGCGCACAAGGGAAGCTGAAGAAGTCGCGCAAGCGATACGAGCAGAAGCCGGTAGCGGCGCCTGATTTTAACTACTTATATTAGGAGAAAATACTATGTCTACTGGCTTAGTTGATAACTGGCTCAACCTTGATACATTCGGCCCGGTTTACCCCTTCGTAGGAACCGAAGGGATTCTGGCATTCGTGGGAATCGCCAGCTGGATTGTCTGGCATATCTGGCAAATCAGGAAAGAGAACGCCGAATTCAAGGAAGATATCGAAAACATCAATAAGCAGGGTGGCCCCGGGAAGGTGCTGGATGATGAAGCGAGAAGGGAATTGAAAGATAAAGCCGGGTAAACCGGTCTCTACTAACCCTGTTAGTATGTTGTAATTAAACCCCTTCGATGTGTAATCGAAGGGGTTTTTCATTTTTGGTGTAGCGGTTTGCCGTTGTATTTAGACAGGAAATTTCAATGATAAAAGATGCGCTCTCAGTTTTGCCAGCGCGCCCGGTTTTGTATGTTGTGCCAATCATCATAGTCGTGGTGTTGTCATTTTATTACTGGGAGCAGTACACAAAGTGCTCGAATATCAAACAGTTCCGCAGCTCGTTAACCGAGACGCTACGCTCGACGGATTCCAGCGAACAGTTTCGATTGGTGGATTTCACTGATTTCGTCTGGGACAAGGTCAGGATTGCGGTAAATGTTAAAGCGGGAGAAAGAAACGCCGAATGTCCATTTGGCTGGAACTGGGCAGAAGCGGAGCGTGAATCTCTGATGGCCTCCGGGTTATTAACGGTATTGATGTTTGGTCAGGGGGAATCGATTGTGGGCTATGCCGAATTACGCAGCGATGAAGTTGAGTTTCGTGGCATAGCATCCAGTTTAACGCCGCTAACCGCGGTGTTCACAGTCGAAAGAAAGTCAGATAGCGGCACTGTTTCATTGAATTTGAGTCGATAGCTTTCATTTATAATACATTTAGCCAATGTAAATAAAGTGTCGTAATAACGATGGTTTGCACTTCGTATTTTTGTAAAATGCACAGGGCATACAAAGAGTCGATCGAAGTATCGATAACCAGTCTTAGTAAATTTATTTTGGGAGCAGCGAGCGAGTGGCGACGATAATTGACGGTAAAGCCTTTTCGGCAAGATTACGCGGTGAAATTGCGCGAAAAGTTGAGATAGTAAAAAAGAATCATGACTTGACCCCGGGCCTTGCGGTTGTGCTGGTCGGCGAAGACCCGGCCAGCCAGGTTTATGTTCGCAGTAAAGGCAAACAAACCGCCGAATCGGGTATGAACTCCTACGAGCATAAACTCGACGTAGCGACCAGCCAGGCAGACTTGCTGGCTCTGATCGATCAACTTAACAATGATCCGAAGGTACACGGTATTCTCGTGCAATTGCCTCTGCCAGCCCATATCGATGAAGAAAAGGTAATTAACTCGGTATCGGCGGATAAGGATGTCGACGGCTTTCATCTGTCCAATGTCGGGCGTTTATCTACCGGTGGGGATGGCATAGTGCCCTGCACGCCGCTGGGTTCGATAATGATGCTGAAAGACCACCTCGGTGACCTGTCGGGAAAGAAAGCGATAGTGGTGGGACGATCCAATATCGTTGGTAAACCCATGGCGGCCTTGCTGTTGAAAGAAAGTTGTACGGTTACCATCGCGCATTCGCGCACTGCCGATTTACCCGGAGAGTGTCGTCAGGCAGATATAGTTGTGGCGGCGGTTGGCCGAGCCGAAATGGTCAAGGGAGACTGGATCAAGCCGGGTGCAACTGTCATCGATGTCGGTATCAATCGTATCGAAAAGGAAGACGGTAGTACTAAACTGGTCGGTGATGTTGAATTCGAATCTGCTGCGGCAGTCGCTGGCGCTATAACGCCGGTACCCGGCGGTGTTGGTCCTATGACGATCGCTTGTTTGTTGCACAATACCTTGCAACAGGCCTGTCGCCTGAACGGTATCGAAGTACCCGAGTAACAACGGTTCGCTTCGCCCTGAACTTTGACTGATCCGATAAACATGGCAGTTTCACCGATTTTCTGACTGGAGAGACTGCCGTGTCCTTTATCCTGAGACGTACCCTGATATTTTTCGCCCTGCTGCTGGCGGGGCTGGTTTCCTATTCTTTGTGGTACGGCATGAAGGCGGATCGTTATGATGAAACAGCCATCCCTTATTTCGAAGCAGCCATCCCCGAATTGACCAGCTGGCAGTATCAGCGGCTAAGACCGTTGTTATCACCGGTTGCCCGGAAGGTTTTTGAAGTTGAAAAAGTGCGCATGGCGTACCAGGCTTTTAGCCGGCTTGGCCGGTTTCAATCGATGGATAAGCCGCAATTTGTCGCCAATAGTTTGGAAAATAACGCGGAATTAGGGGAAATCGAAGTCGTTGATTACCAGCTGCTGTTGCAGTTTGATTCCGGTCCGGCGGCGATGAAGATAAAGCTTCTCGTTGACGGCAAGTCATACTATATCCATCACTTCAGCATCCAGTCAGAAGTTTTTGCCGACGGCTCGGGTGGTACAGGTAACTAGAAAGCGGGTTTAAAGCGTCTCAGCCTTTGCCGCCAGGGCCGAGTCCTTCCACTATAACTTCAGCGGCCGCTTAATCTGCTAGCGATGGCAATGAGTATGCACCCGAAATCCTGTCATCGTGGCCCGGAGCAGCAGTCTTACTAGCACGGTCACAAACCCTTTTTGCTGAAAAAATCAAACACTTGAACGGCATGGTTAGGAGCAGGCTGGAGCTTGCAGTAAAGTTGTATTTCCAGGGCTGAGCTGCCCAGAGTTTTTTCCAGCGAAATCAGACGTCCCTGTTGCAACTCAGCGCTAATCGGGTCGGAAGCCAGCCAGGCTATTCCCATGCTGCCCAGTGCCATTTCCTTGAGACTGGCGGAAAACGCGGATTCGCAGATCAATTCGACGCGAAAGTCTTTGACCACTCCCGGCATGCAGGTCCTGGCCAGAGCATCGGCGAGAAATCCACCCTGCTGATACATTAACAAGGGTAGTTTCATACCCGCGCGTAACTTACCCAGGCGCTTTGCCAGTTCTGCAGAGGCAACCGGCAGCAGGCGGTCTTCACCGAGTTGCATTTTGCTGATCGAGCGATGCGAGAAGTCGATCTGGCGTTGGTCGCTTTGATAACAAAGCAGCAGATCGCCGTCTTTGAGAAACAATGATTCGCAGTCGTCGTTATTGGCAGGAATGACTCGAAAACTGGTTTCCGGCAATTGTTGTTTTACCGATGCCAGCAGTCCGGGGAAGCGGGATATCGCCAGGGTGTGTTGTACCACGAAGTTTACCCTGTCCTGGTTTTCATGAACTTTATTGCGTAGCCCATAGAAGCCATTGACCAGCTCGCGCACGCTTTCTTCAAGCGCCAGGCCTGTTCCCAGTATGCTTACCGGCTTGGTATCCCTGTCGACAATGGCGACACCCAGCCAGTCCTCCAGTTGACGTATGCGCCGGGAGTAGGCTGGTTGCGTAACATGCCTGCGCGCTGCCGCTCGCGTTACTGATTTCTCCTCGATCAGTGCAAGGTAATCTTCTAGCCATTTCAATTCCATGACCTATTAATCTCGGTATAAATACATTATTTAATCTTATGCGTCATAAACAGCATTATTATCATCGAATTACTTGTGCAATTATGCATGAAACTAACTTTGGCCGCTAACATGCATTTATCTCGCTTTCCCCGTTTACACTTCGCCCACCTGCCCACACCGCTGGAACCGATGCAGCGCCTGTCCGAGGCACTGGGTGGCCCCAACCTGTGGATCAAGCGCGATGATTGCACCGGGCTTTCCTCGGGTGGTAACAAAACACGCAAACTCGAGTTCCTCATGGCTGATGCGCTGGAGCAAGGCGCGGACAGCATTATTACCCAGGGTGCGACCCAGTCGAATCATGCACGCCAGACCTGTGCGATCGCGGCCAAGCTGGGGCTTGCCTGTCATATCCTGCTGGAAGATCGCACCGGCTACGAAGACGATGCCTATGTTTACAATGGCAACGTTTTACTGGATCAATTGCACGGGGCCACTATTTCGAAACGCGCCAGCGGAACCGACATGAATGCCGCAATGGAAGACTTCGCGCAACAACTACGCGACGACGGCAAAAAACCTTATATCGTCCCCGGCGGTGGCTCCAATGAGATCGGTGCGCTTGGTTATGTGAATGCCGCTATCGAATTGACCACCCAGGCCAACGACCGCTCGCTGCGTATCGATCACCTGGTGCACGCCACCGGTAGCTCCGGCACCCAGGCCGGCCTGGTGCTGGGCATGGAAGGCATGAATAGCGGTATCCCGGTTTACGGTGTTGGTGTACGCGCACCGAAACAAAAGCAGGAAGACATGGTGTATGACCTGGCGCAGCGTACCGCATCTTACATGGGGCTCAATCCCGATATCGTCGCGCGTGATCGCGTCGTGGCGAACAGCGATTACGTTGGAGAAGGCTACGGCCTGCCAACCGCTGCCATGGTCGAAGCGGTGAAGATGATGGCGCAATACGAAGGTATATTGCTTGACCCGGTTTATTCCGGAAAGGGTTTTTCAGGGTTGATCGACCTGATACGCAAGGGGCATTTCAAGAAGGGCGAAAACGTCGTTTTTCTTCATACCGGCGGCAGTATTTCATTGTTTGGATACCCCGAAGTTTACGATTTGCCCGGATATATCTAAACCTTGATTGGGGGCCTCGGCGCATTAGCCTGGCCCTTAAGCTTTACAAGCAGCGATAATTAGCAACAGCTGCACAATAAGAAAAGTAACAGTAAATACAATTTAACCTGAGGAGATTGAGCGATGAATAAAATAGTAATAGGCAGTATTATCGGTGCCACCCTGGCGCTGGGCAGCGGTGTCAGTCTGGCCGCAGAAAAAATCAATATTGGCGCACCCAACTGGACTGGCGCCAAGGCAATTGCCAACCTGGTGAAAGTCGTTGTCGAAACCAAGATTGGTGGCGAAGCAAATCTGGTTCCGGGTTCGAATGCGACCATCTTTCAAGGTATGGATGCCAGCAAGGGTGATATCGATATGCACCCGGACGTCTGGCTTCCCAACCAGGAAAACTTCACCAAGGAGTTTGTCGATCAAAAGGGCACGGTCGTGTTGAGCAAGAAACCCTACGCGGGCAAACAAAACTTTTGCGTGTCGAAGAAATTTTCCGAAGCCAATAACGTCACTTCGATCTTCGATCTGGCTCGTCCCGAAGTCGCGGCGAAGATGGATGGCGATGGCAATGGTAAGGGCGAAATCTGGATTGGCGCACCGGGCTGGGCATCGGCCAATGTCAACGAAGTCAAGGTTCGTGACTATGGTTTGATGGCTTTCATGGAACCGATACGCGCCGAGCAATCGGTGATGGTGGCAACTGTTGGCGATTCGATCGCAAAGAATCGAGGATATGCCTTTTATTGTTACGCACCGCATGCCATCTGGTTCATGCACGATGTTGTTGCTTTGACTGAACCGGCCCACGATCCTGCCATGTATATGATGGTTCAACCCAAGGACGATCCCGACTGGTTTCAAAAGTCGAAGGTTATGTCGGAAGATGCAGCCAAGACAGTACACCTGGCTTATTCAAAATCGTTGATAAAGCGTTCTCCTGCGATTGCCAGTCTGCTTGACAATATTCAGCTCACTACCGACGACGTTAGTGCATGGGCATACGAAATTGCTGGCAAGGGTCGTCCCGAGGCCGAAGTGCTCGGTGAGTGGGTAAAGAATAATGGCGCCCGTGTCGATAGCTGGCTGGGATTGTAATGGTCAGGTAAGTATCTTGATGGGATGAAGACTCCGGGGCAGCATCCCCGGAGTTGCCCCATTTCTGCCGATACGAGGTGATGCGATGACAGTGGCGCAACAGCAGCAAACGGGTCCGGGTGATTTTGCCATCGAGATCGAGAATGTATGGAAAGTCTTCGGTGAGAAGGCTCCGCAGGCGCTGGCCGATATCCGCGAAAATGGCGCCAGCAAGAAAGAAGTGCTGGAAAAATACAATTGTGTGATCGGCGTCGCCGATGCCAGTTTGCAGGTACGCAAGGGCGAAATATTCTGCGTCATGGGCCTTTCCGGTAGTGGCAAATCTACGCTGGTTAGGCATATCAATCGTTTGCTCGAACCCACCGCCGGTCGCATCCTCGTCAATGGCCAGGATGTCATGGCACTGGATCAGCCGGCATTGCGTCGCTACCGCAACGAACATATCGCCATGGTGTTCCAGAACTTCGCCCTGATGCCACACCGCAGCGTACTCGACAACGTTGCCATGCCATTGGAAATCCGCGGGCTGAATAAGAACAAACGCATGGAGGCAGCCGAGAAAACACTCGCCATGGTCGAGTTGACTGGTTGGGGCAACAAGTTCGCGCACGAACTCTCTGGCGGTATGCAGCAACGAGTCGGACTTGCCCGCGCGATTGCGGCAGACCCAGAAA